>JBAPMW010000296.1:0-2826 GCA_049278815.1 Hyphomicrobiaceae bacterium | reverse complement strand
ACCCCGATGCGTTCCTCAACGGCATGCGGAACTATGGCTCGCTGTTCCTCGGGGCCCGCACCAACGTCGCCTACGGCGACAAGGTGATCGGCACCAACCATACGCTGCCGACCAGGAAGGCGGCGCGCTACACCGGCGGTCTGTGGGTCGGCAAGTTCCTGAAGACCTGCACCTATCAGAAGGTGCTCACCGACGAGGCCAGCGCCATGATCGGCGAATACTGCTCGCGGCTGTGCGTGCTGGAGGGCTTCCTCGGTCATGCCGAGCAGGCCAATGTCCGCGTCCGCCGCTACGGCGGCCGCAATGTGCCCTATGCGGCGGCGGCGGAGTAGTCCCTTGGAGCTCGCACCAACACCCTCCTTCCGGCTCGACGGTCGCCGTGCACTGGTGACCGGCGCCGGGCGCGGCATCGGGCTCGCCACCGCCTCCGCCCTGGCCGACGCCGGGGCCCACGTCACGCTCGCCGCGCGTACGACAAGGGAGGTCGAGGACGCGGCCGAGGCAATCCGTGCGCGCGGGCAGCAGGCCGAGGCGCTGACACTCGACGTGCGCGACGTTGAGGCGGTGCGGGCGGCCGTCGCGGCGCAGGAGCCGTTCGACATCCTGGTCAACAATGCCGGCACCAACAGGCCGGCGCCCTTCGTCGACGTGACGGTCGAGGATTTCGATCTCGTCCTCTCGCTCAACGTGCGCGCGGCCTATTTCGTGGCACAGGCGGTGGCGCGCCGGCTGGTGGAGGCCGGCCGGCCCGGCTCCCTCATCAACGTGTCCTCGCAGATGGGCCATGTCGGCGGGCCGAACCGCACGGTCTACTGCGCCACCAAGCACGCCATGGAGGGTTTCACCAAGGCCATGGCCATCGAGCTTGCTCCGCACAGGATCCGCGTCAACACGCTGGCCCCGACCTTCATCGAGACGCCGCTGACGCGGCCGTTCTTCGAGAACCGGGCCTTCCGCGAGGACACGCTCAAGCGCATCAAGCTCGGCCGCCTCGGCCAGCTTGAAGACCTGACCGGCGCCATCGTGTTCCTGGCCAGCGACGCCTCGGCCCTGATGACCGGCACATCGCTGGTGGTGGACGGCGGCTGGACGGCTGAGTAGGCGGTCGTCCGCCGTCATGTTCACCACGGATAAGCAGAGTTTCACGACGCCAACGGACGGGCCATTCGCTCCCGGCTCCAGGATGGAAGCGGCAGGCTTCGCACGTGCTGGAGGCACACGCCAACCGGATCCCCCTCCCCCTTGTGGGGAGGGGTTAGGGGTGGGGGGACTCCCTCCCGTCGATGTCCTGGAATCCCCCCACCCTGTCCCTCCCCAGCATTTTGGGGGCGCGCCTCCGGCGCGACGGGGAGGGGACGTTGTGGCGCGCACCTCGCTCGATAACCGGCCTCGGCGCAACCTGCTGCGAGACGCAGCGCAAGGGGTTGGGCAGCAAAGCGCACTTTACTTAGCTATTGCGGATTGCGTGCGATCACGACCGCCTCGTCCAGATTGAACCAGAGGGTGCCGTCCTCGAGGCGCGGCTTGAGGAACGCCTTGAGCGCGGGCGTGCCCTCCTCCAGCATCGCGCGCAGACGCGCGACCGTGGCGGCATCGGCGTCCATGCGGGCGGCCCAGGGGGCGAAGTCCATGGCCTTGGGCAGAATCTCCTCGTGCCGCACCTCAAGGCCGGCGGCGGCGATGACATCGTTCCATTCGCCAAGGCCGAGGCAGCGGCCGTGGCTCGGATCGCGCAGCTTCTCGAAGGCGTTGTAGGCGGCCGCGGCCTCGGCCAGCTCCGCTTCGGGGAAGCCGGGCGTGGAGACGGCGTCGGGCGAGATGTTGTCCACCAGCGCGAAGGTGCCGCCAGGCTTCAGCACGCGCTGAACCTCGCGCACGAATTGCGGCACGTCGGGGAAGTGGTGGGGGGCGATGCGGCAGGTGACGAGGTCGAAGCGCGCCGCCTCGAACGGCAGCGCCTCGGCGTCCGCGACCGCCGCCGCCATGTTGGCAAGGCCCCTGGTGGCGGCGAGCTTCTTCGCCTCCTCCAGCATCTCGGCGGTGATGTCGCTGGCAATGACGTGGGCCACGTGGGGCGCGAAGGCCGCCGCCGTGTGGCCGGCGCCCGTGGCAATGTCGAGCGCCTGCCAATGGCTCTGCGGCTGCACCAGCCCCACCAGCCGGCCGAGACTCGCCCCCTTGGCATGCACCGGCGAGGTTGCATAGGCCGCGGCATGGGCGCCGAATTGCTGCTGCACGAGAGTTTTGGTCATGGGCGGTCCCCGCTTGATCGAACGCGCAAATGCGATGCGCCTGTCCAGCACTTAGCACAGCGGGTGCTCGCCATGCGACGGCCGTCCGGATGATTGAGACGGCGACGGGATTGGCCGACCCACGCATCGGCCTTGCCGTCAGAGCAAGCAGCTATGGAGAGCGGAAAAGCTTGCACATGATGGCGCGCCTGGCGGCCTGGCGGGCAGCAATGGCCAGGAACGCGGCCACGGGGCCCAGCGATACCAGAGCGACAATGCCGTAGGTGGGAGAGATCCAGTTGAACGCGCTGGCTCCGAGGCCGGTTCCGACCAGGCCGAGCACGTTGTTCTCGATCAGCTGGCGGGCACGGTCCTCCGAGTAAACGGCCATGAGCCACGGCACGCCGGTGCCGATCGAGATGCACAGCGCTATCGTGAGGGTATCCAAGAGATGTACCCGTCCTCCCCTGCCACTTTCGCTGGGCCGCGCTCGCGGCGTCCACGCTGAGTGCGTGCGGCCGATGTCCCGGTCGGCCAAGCCTCAACAGGGTGGAGTCTAGAGCATTTTCTACTCGATGTGGGATCATGCCAGCAC
>JBAPMW010000295.1:0-3501 GCA_049278815.1 Hyphomicrobiaceae bacterium | reverse complement strand
ACCGGGCGACGAAGTCCCGCATTACCGTCTTGAGCCGTCGGCGCTGCGCCGGATACCGGATTGGCGCGTCGTCGCGCGTCAGTCCTTCGAGCCCGATCCAGCGCAGGATATTGTAGGCGAGCACCGCACGCCATGACCAGGTCGTTGGTGGCGATTTTCCTGACGCAGCCGCTCGATGTCGAGGTCGGTCTTGAACTCAGAATGGAACTGCTCCGATGTCGCGTGATCGTAGCAAAGAGCGAACACCTTGGCGTCGGCCCACACTCATTCGCCCAAACTCGTCCACCGGCTCTCAATCGCGATGTCGGGGACCGGCAGCCGCGCACCGTGCTGGTCGAACTTGCGCTCGGTCACACGGATGACGCGGCGGTGCTGACGCGTCTCCCATTGTCCCCACGTAAGTGGTGGCCCGCGCGTTAACTCCTGATGGGCATCTCCCTCTTGTAACCAGCCAAATGGCATCCATATACCATCCATATGGATGGAAAGACCTATGGCAGGTAACGTGACTCCGCTTCACGGCAAGGCGGGCGATTCCGAAAAGATCACCATCAACCTGGGCTATGTCGACCTGGGACGGGTGGACCTCTTGGTGCAAGAGGGATTCTACTCCAACCGCAGCGATTTCATCCGGACGGCAATCCGCAATCAGCTCGCGGCGCAAGCTGACGTCCTCTCGCAATCCATGGTTCGCCACACGCTGGAATTGGGGCTTCGCGACTTTAGCCGCGCGGACCTCGAGGCCGTTCGAACCGCAGGGGAGAAACTGCACATCAAGGTGGTGGGCCTTGCGCGCATCGCTGCCGATGTGCCGCCAGAGCTCGCACTTGCGACGATCGCATCGATCAGCGTGCTCGGCGCGCTCCATGCCAGCGCAGAGGTGAAATCGGCGCTGGCCGAACGCATCTGCTAGACCACAAACCCGCACTGAGGACCAGCTCAATGACCAATGACTTTGCCGCGGCCATGCGCCGGGCGGCGGTCTCGACGCGAGCTTACGACGTCGTCGAGGCGACGCGGATTATCCAGGACGCCCTTATGCGACAAGCGGCCGTTGGGACTTACCACGCGCCACGGCCTGATCCGTCGTCGCGGGAGTCCAAGAGCCGCCCCGCGCTTCGGCTGATGGATCCCAACGCCGAGATCATTGAACCATCCAAGGCGCCGGAGCCCCCGACCGCCAGCCTTGGTGGGTCGCAAGGGCCCTTACGGCGCCTTCGCAGGCCGCTTGGCGACGCGCTGCGGATACTTCGGGAAGGCCGGCTGTCTACCGAGGCGTTCGGATCTCTGACAGGCCTGGAGTCCATCCGAACCAAACCGCGTTGTCCGCCGCCCCCCATTGCAGAGGGCGCACAATTTGTGACTCGGTCGTTTGCCGGTGCGGCGGGGGCGCGAAGCTACAAGCTTTATATTCCCGCCTGCGCGTCGGAGCACTCGCGTGGCCTCATTGTCATGCTGCATGGCTGCAAGCAGAACCCGGACGATTTTGCTGCCGGCACCGCCATGAACACCGTCGCCGAGGCGCATGGTCTCATGGTGGCCTACCCTAGCCAGTCATCGTCGGCCAACACCGCCTCGTGCTGGAACTGGTTCAATCCGGCGGATCAGATGCGCGGCTCCGGAGAGCCAGCGATCATTGCGGGTATCACGCGCGCCATCGCGTCCGAATTCGCCATTGAGCATCGCCGAGTGTTCGTGGCGGGCTTATCGGCTGGCGGCGCCATGGCGGCGGTTATGGGCGAGACCTATCCCGATCTTTATGCGGGCGTTGGGATTCATTCCGGGCTGGCCTATGGGGCTGCGAACGATGTGATGTCGGCCTTTGCCGCCATGCGGGGTGACACCTCCATTGCGCCTCGTGCCAAAGCGTGCGCCTCGAGTAGAGCTGAACAACGGGTCCGTACGATCGTTTTCCAGGGGAATGCTGACCGCATTGTCCATCCATCCAACGCTGACCGTATCATCGCTCAAGCCTTCGCGGATGTCCCGTCACATCATCCACGGCGCGAACGCGTTTTCACCAACGGCTGCTCTTGTACCCGAACCATCGTAGCGGACGCCGACGGTACATCTGTCTTGGAGTACTGGCTCATCGAGGGTGCCGGCCATGCCTGGTCCGGGGGTCACCCCAGCGGATCGTACACGGATGCAAAAGGTCCCCACGCGTCTACTGAAATGGTGCGGTTTTTCCTCAATGGCCTTTAGGGGCGTGCCGCCAGCTAGGTTTGGGCCGGCGCTGGGTGTGAGGGCCGTAGACCCAAGCGAGCCTAGCCCGTGCTCGGATATCGTCCGCGGCGCCTGTCATTTCTTCCAAAGAGCGCCGAGCTGGAATCCAATAGCGGCCGCGCCGGCCAGCGTGGCTAATGGCTGCTTCCTCAGGGACTTCTGGACAAGAGGCTTGGCCTGCCGGGCGGCTTGCTGCGCCTTCTCGCCGTATTCGCGTGTCTTGCTCCGTGACCTTGCCGGTAATCTCCTGGGCGCTCTCGCCAATATCTTTGAGCCTATCGCTGCAAGACGTCCCCAATTTCGCTGATTACCCTCATTCAGGGTCCTTTTGTCGCACGGACGAAGCTAGAGCGGTGCCGTGTCCTAGCGTTTGAGCAAACCGGACCATTTCTTCCGCCTGGATACCGGCGGGAACCTTCGCCCTAACAGGCGGTTGGTCATAGGAAACGACGAACCGGTCTCCAGATGGCCGGACCTCTCGCCTTGCCGGGATGGTGCGATCCTCGGAGGGCACCCTGGGGCGAAATCAATTCAAGCAGCGCCTCTCAACCCAGCCGAAAGAAACTTCTAATGGCGAAGATGAATAACAAAGCGAAGAACAAGAGGACGAAGGGGCGAAAAGTGGCTCGGACCATGGCGCTGGGGGTTGCCGAATCGAGGCTGCGAGGGCCACGTGACAGGGGCTCGTCGAACACGACTCGGCATGGACACGCCACTCCGCCTGCACGTACGCCACTACCAACCCAAATTTTCGGGACAATGCTCGACTGGTCGCCATGGGTAATCATGCTGCGTCAGCAGGCTTTGTTGGCTGAGTGTTTCTCACGCGCGATCGAAGCGCAGCAGAAACTTGTTGGAAGATCGCCTGCACGTCAGGCTCCGCGGGTCGATCAACGATAGGCGTGGCGCGGTCAGGGGCAAGCGGGCACTCCGTCGTTTCTGCGGCTGTAACCATGCGCGCGTTGTCCTCAGCACGCCCATATGTCAGGCCTTGTGCTCGTGTCGGGCTACTACTATCTGATGCCCCGCACCGGCGGCGATCAGCCCGACGACCGAGCCACCGCCATGATCCAATAGACCGTCACCTCCCCGAACGATGCACGAGACGTTTGCGGACGTTGCAACCACACGACGCTTCAAGGTCGATGTCGCCGATGCCCATCGGGTTTGCCTCTCGTACTTCGGCGCAGCCTCCAAGCCTGCGCACGTGCGCTCTCCGATGCGCCGCCTTGGAAGGGTGATGCCGCGGGCGAAATTCCTCGCCTGCTTCTGGAT
>JBAPMW010000294.1:0-9799 GCA_049278815.1 Hyphomicrobiaceae bacterium | reverse complement strand
GCCGGAGCCAGCGGCCCGCTGGGCGGCGGTGCGGCCGGTGCTGGATGCGGCGGTGGAGCGGGTCAACGGTGTGCTGGCGGGCGCCGGGGTGACGATCGGCGCGCCGGGGGAGACCCGCTGGAGCCTGATGAAGCGGGGCTTCGGCGTGCACCGCCGGCTACTGGTCGGCGGCGACAGCGTCGCTTGGCTGCGGCTGGAGCTCGACGCCGACGGACAGATCCAGGCGAGCGTCAAGTCGCACAAGGACGATCTCGCCCCAATCAACGCCAGCGCCGGCGTCGCCGCCGACGGCCTCGACATCGCCCGCGCCACCGAGCTGCTGTCGGAATGCCTGAAGCTCACGGCCGCCTATGGCGTGCGCGGCACCGGCGGCACCAATCCCGAGCAGTGGTCGAGCGGGATGGACTGGAAGGCGATCGATCCTCTCGTCGCCGCCGCCCTGCGCGCTGCCAACGGCGCCTTCGGCGAGGCCGGCGCCCGCTTCCTGCCGCTTGGGCCGCCCTCCTGGGCCGCCGACGTGCAGCGCCACCGCCTGACCGTCAAGATCGAGGTGCTGGGCACGGACGCGGCACGTCTGCACATCGAGCGGGTGGCCGAGGAGATCGAGGTCGCCGTCGGCTTGGCCGATGCGCGCCTCGCCGCCCTCAGTCGCCGCGAGCGCCTGCCAGTGTTGGGGCTCACGACGCACGCCCTCGCCGAGCTGATCGCGAGCTGCGCCTGGCCCGCCATCGCCCATTTCCGCGAGCGCCTGCCTCCGGCGTAGGCACGTCCTTCCCGCGCCTACCGCCTACTGCCCTGGGGTCAGCCCCGGCCTTCGCCGGGGCGCAGGGTCTGACCCCGCTACATCCCTTTGGCCCCGCGGGCGATGGCGGCGATGCCGGTGCGGGAGACCTCGACGAGGCCGAGCTCGGTCATGATGGCGATGAACTGCTCGATCTTGCTGCTGCGGCCCGTCAGCTCGAACACGAAGTGGTCGGTGGAGGTATCGACCACCTTGGCGCGGAAAATCTCGGCCACGCGCAGCGCCTCGATGCGCTTCTCGCCGCGGCCCGCCACCTTCACCAGCACCATCTCGCGCTCCAGCGGCCGGCCCAGCACGGTAAGGTCGATGACGCGGTGCACGTTGACCAGACGCTCCAGCTGGCTCTTGATCTGGGCCAGCACCTGCGGTGTGCCGGTGGTGACGATCGTAAAGCGCGAGAGATGCTTGTCGTGCTCCGTCTCCGAGACCGTGAGACTCTCGATATTGTAGCCGCGCCCCGAGAACAGCCCGGCGATGCGGGCGAGCACGCCGGGCTCGTTGTCCACCACCACCGAGAAGGTATGCGTGACGGGCGTTTCCTTGCGGTCATCGAGGAAGTAGGCGGAGCCGGGCTGCTTATGGGGCATGGCGTGGTCTCGCGGGGGATTGTCAGGCGGTTGGGACTATGATAGGAGGTTTTGTAGGGGCAATCTCAAGGAGGTGCACCTATGGCACAGCTGTTCGTCGCAGAACTCGATGACGCTGTCGAGGAGCGGCTCAAGGCACGCGCAAAGCGCCACGGCCGCAGCCTGGAGGCCGAGGCCCGCGCCATCCTCGAGGAGGCGACACGTGAGGAACCGCTGCCGCCCGGGTTGCGTGAGGAAGGCGCGCCCATGCAGCGCGCCGATGAGAAGGGTTTTGGCGACCTCATGTACGAGCGCTTCAAGGACATCGGGCTCAAAGAGGACGAGGTCAGGCGCTTCAATGAGGGTATCGCGGAGATCAATTCCCTATGGGAGATGAGCTTACCGGATTTCGAAGCGGACGAGTACGAGGAGACCCTCGCAAAAAAATGATCATCCTCGACACCAACGTCGTATCTGAGCTGATCAAGGACACGCCCGACCCGGCGGTGCGGGCGTGGGCCAACAGTCAGCCAAGGCATGCGCTCCTGAGCACATCGATAACGGTCATGGAGTTGCGCGCGGGCGTGGAAAAGCAGCTTCAGAGCCGGCGGCGGCAGGAGCTCGAAGCAGGTATTGACTGGGCACTGAGCGACCTGCTCGGGGGCCGTGTGCTGGACTTCGATCGTCGAGCCGCGTTCGCCGCCGCGGAGTGGTTCGGATACTGTCGCCGTATCGGCAGACCGCGTCAGACAACCGATGTGCAGATCGCCGGCATAGCCATCTGCCGCAATATTCCGCTTGCCACCCGCGACGTCGACGGCTTTGCCGGCATTCGCGTCAAGCTGATCAATCCGTGGAGCACGGCCGCCAATTGACCCCAGGATGCGAACGTCTCGTCGCATCGAGCCAGGTACAATCCGCTGTGCTGGCATCGTCCGGCTCCCGAAAAGAGCGATGCAAGCTCTAGCGGAGATCTCTGAGAGATCTCCGCTGGAAGCTTACCACCAAGCTAAACCAGCACCCTGCCTTCCTTGCCGATGGCTTTGTCGATCTCCTCGTCGGAGACCTCCTCGCCCAGCAGCATCTCGTGATGCGCCTTACCGGAGGGGATCATGGGGAAGCAGTTGGCGAGCGCGGCCACGCGGCAGTCGAAGATCACGGGCTTGTCGGCCGGCGCATCGAGCATAGCCTTGATCTTGTCATCCAGCTCGGCCGGCTTCTCGGCTTTGAGGCCGATGCCCCCGTAGGCCTCCGCCAGCTTGACGAAGTCCGGCAGCGCCGCGGTGTAGCTCTCGGAGATGCGGTTGCCGTGCAGGAGCTGCTGCCACTGCCGCACCATGCCCATGTACTGGTTGTTGAGGATGAACACCTTCACGGGCAGGCGAAACTGCACCGCGGTGGACATCTCCTGGATGTTCATCAGGATCGAGGCGTCGCCGGCGATGTCGATGACCAGCGACCTCGGATGCGCCATCTGCACGCCGATGGCGGCGGGAAGGCCGTAGCCCATCGTGCCGAGCCCGCCCGAGGTCATCCAACGGTTGGGCTCCTCGAAGCCGAAGAACTGCGCGGCCCACATCTGGTGCTGGCCGACCTCGGTGGTGACGTAGAGGTCGCGGTCCTTGGTGAGCGCCTGCAGGCGCTGGAGCGCGTACTGCGGCATGATGAAGTCATGAGCGTTCTTGTAGGCCAGGCAGCTCCTGGCGCGCCAGCGGTCGATCTGCGCCCACCAGCTCTTCAGCGCGGTCTTGTCCACGGTGGTGCCCTTGAGGCGCCAGGTGCGGATCAGATCCTCCAGCACATAGGCGACGTCGCCGATGATGGGGACGTTCACCTGCACATTCTTGTTGATCGACGACGGGTCGATGTCGATGTGGATCTTCCTGGACTTGGGCGAGAACGCATCGAGGCGGCCGGTGATGCGGTCGTCGAAGCGGGCGCCGATGCACACCATCACGTCGCAATCGTGCATGGCGAGGTTGGCCTCGTAGGTGCCGTGCATGCCGAGCATGCCGAGCCACTCCTTGCCCGAGGCCGGGAAGGCGCCGAGGCCCATCAGGGTCGAGGTGATGGGGAAGTGCGTGAGGCGCACGAGCTCGCGCAGCAGCTGGCTCGCCTTGGGGCCGGAGTTGATGACGCCGCCGCCCGTATAGAGCACGGGCCGCTTGGCGCGCGACATCAGCTCCACGGCCTCGGCGATGGCCCCGGCGTCGCCCTTGACGCGCGGCTGATAGGTCTTGTGCTTGACATCCTTGGGGCCGGTGTAGGTGCCGGTGGCGAACTGGACGTCCTTGGGGATATCCACCACCACCGGGCCGGGTCGGCCGGTGCGGGCGACGTAGAACGCCTCGTGCAGGACGCGGGCGAGGTCGTCCACGCTCTTCACCAGCCAGTTGTGCTTGGTGCACGGCCGGGTGATGCCGACGGTATCGCACTCCTGGAACGCGTCGTTGCCGATGAGATGCGTGGGCACCTGGCCGGTGATGCAGACCACGGGAATCGAGTCCATCAGCGCATCGGTCAGCCCCGTGACCGCGTTGGTGGCGCCGGGGCCGGAGGTGACGAGCACCACGCCGACCTTGCCGCTGGAGCGGGCATAGCCCTCCGCCGCGTGCACCGCCCCGCCTTCCTGGCGCACCAGCACGTGCTGGACCTTCTCCTGCTGGAACAGCTCGTCGTAGATGGGGAGCACGGCGCCGCCGGGGTAGCCGAAGATGTGCTCGACGCCCTGGTCGGCCAGGGCGCGGATGACCATCTCCGCGCCCGTCATTTTCAAGGTCATGGTGGAGGCTCCAGTCGGGGCGCGCGAACCCCGCCCGCGCGCCAGGGTCCTGATTAGCGGGCAGGTGAGGCTCCGTCAACATGGGCATAATGAAAGCAAACAAATCTCAGATGATTGTTTCCATATATTGCGTATCAACGAACTTCCACGCAATCATGTTTCGTCGCAACCAGGTCAGCTGCCGCTTGGCGTACTTGCGCGTATCGGCCTTGGCCGTCGCTACGGCCTCGTCGAGGGGCACCGCCCCCGCCAGATGAGCGGCCAGCGGCGCCACGCCCAGCGCTCGCATGATGGGCAGCTCGGCGGAGAAGTCCCGCTCTCTCAGTCGCCGCACTTCGTCCAAGGCACCGGCAGCCATCATGGCGTCGAAACGGGCGTCGATCCGGGCGCCGTGGCCCTCACGGGGCGGCAGCAGCAGGAGCCGTTCGGTCTCGGCCTCGGCCAGCACCGCCCGGCCGGGCTCACGCTGCCAGACGGCCAGCGAGCGCCCCGTGCTGTCGAGAATCTCGAGCGCCCGGACGATGCGCTGCGGGTCGGTGGGCATCAGGCGCGCGGCCATCTCCGGGTCACGCTGGCTCAGGAGCGCGTGGAGCTCGGGCGCGGGCCGGCGCGCCGCCTCTGTCCGCCAGAAGCCCCGCACCTGCGGATCGACGGGCGGGATCGGCGACAGCCCCTCCAGCAGCGCCTTGAAATAGAGCCCGGTGCCGCCGACAATGATCGGGGCGCGGCCCGCGGCCTGCGCCGCTGCAATCGCTGTCGCCGCATCCACGGCGTAGCGCGCGGCCGAATAGGCCTCCGCCCCGCTGACGTGGCCATAGAGCGCGTGCGGCGCGCGCGCCTCGTCCTCCGCGCCGGGCCGCGCCGTGACGATGCGCAGCTCGCGGTACACCTGCATGCTGTCGGCGTTGATGATGGTGCCGCCGAGCCGCTCGGCGAGCGCGAGCGCCAGCCCCGACTTGCCGCTGGCGGTCGGCCCGGCGATCAGGATGGGGCGGGGTGCGTTCATGGTTGGCCGGGTCGGCGCAGGGGCGGTGTCAGATTGCTGCTGTCCGGTAGTCTAACTTGACCAGAGGCGGCCCCCTCACCTAAAGCCTCCGCATGCTCATCCTGATCGATAACTACGACAGCTTTACCTACAATCTCGTCCACTATCTGGGCGAGCTTGGCGGTGAGGCCCGCGTGTTCCGCAACGACAAGATCGCGGTTGCGGAGGTGATGGCCATGCGCCCGCAGGGCATCGTGCTGTCGCCGGGGCCATGCACGCCCAACGAGGCAGGCATCTGCCTGGAGCTGATAGAGAAGGCCGGCCCCACCATCCCGCTGCTCGGCGTGTGCCTCGGCCACCAGGCGATCGGGCAAGCCTACGGCGGCACGGTGGTGCGCGCGCCGGTGCCGATGCACGGCAAGCTGTCGCAGATCACGCACGCCGGCAAGGGGCTGCTCAAGGGCCTGCCCCGGAAATTTGCGGTGACGCGCTACCACTCGCTGATGGTTGAGCGCAAGGGCCTGCCCGCCGATCTCGCCGTGACGGCGCGGACCGACGACGGCCTGATCATGGGCCTCATGCACAAGACCCACCCCGTGCACGGCGTGCAGTTCCACCCCGAGAGCATCGCCTCCGAGCACGGCCACGCCCTGCTCGCCAACTTCCTCGATCTGGCTGGCATCGCCCCCCGCCGCCGCAACGCCAGGCCCGCGCGCCACGCGGCGTGATCATTTCTGGATCGCGAAAAGCGACGGCTTGCCTCGCGTCGCCGGCGGCGCGCGATTGACAGCGCCATACGCGCCAAGCTCATATGAGGCCCCGGAGCAGCGATGCGGGCGCCTGGGGGCGTGCGACGAGCATGGGTGCAGGAGCGCAACCGTCCGCAGCGAGGGAGGGTGCTGCACCGTGGCGCGGGATAGTAGTGCAAGAGTCCTATTGCCTGGACCGGCGGTGCGAGGCCACGGTGGTCCGAAGCCGCGCATCCAAGACGGGACGACAACCAAGGAGGAACGCAATGACTGCAATGAAACGAGGCGCCGTGCTTTTGGGCTTCCTGGGCGCCGCATCGGCCATCGCCGCCGTCCTCGCGGTCTCAGCCCTGCCGCCACAGGCCGAGGCGCAGCAGCGCAAATCGCTGCGCTGGTCGACGGCGCAGGTGGGCTCCTACGGCTACACCATCGCGGCGTCGATGGCGAAGGTCCTCGAGAAGGCGCTGGGCGGCGAGTACACGGTCACCGTGCAGCCGTACCAGTCCCCGACGGTCTCCATGAAGTCGACGATGAACGGGGACGCCGAGATCGCATACGTCGCCGATATCGGCATGACCCAGTTCTCCGAGCGCGTCGGCCCCTTCAAGGACTTCAAGCCGACGAAGGGGGAGCTGGTGCACACGTGGTACGCCTACCCGATGGAGTCGATGATGGCGACATCGGCCAAGAATGCCGGCAAGTTCAAGTGCTGGAAGGATTTCAGCGGCCAGCCGGTGTACTTCACCCAGGCCGGCTTCCAGAACTGGCTCAACTGGCAGCGCATCTTCAAGGCGCTGGGCTACGACTTCAAGCACGTCCAGATCGACAACAAGGCAAACGCCGACGCCTTGGAGCAGGGGACCATCGTGGGGTCCGCGATCTACACGACGGCCGGCCGGTCGCTGGCGCCGTACTGGAAGGAAACCGAGATCCGCACGGACATCAAGATCATCAATCCCTGTCCAGATGAAATCGCCAAGCTCAAGGCCGCGGGGCTCGCCGTCGCCGAGGTCGATCCGAAGGGTGGTGCATTCACCAAGGACGTCGGCGCCGGTCCGCTGCTGGGGGTGCCGATCCTGTTCGGTTACAACGTCCGCCCCGATATGCCGGAAGCCGTCGTCTACAAGATGGTCAAGGCGTTCTACGACCAGAGGAACGATCTGGTGAAGCTGGAGGCCGGCTTCACGCCCATGGCCAAAGACTTCGTCGGCATGCAGGTCACGGGCATCAATGCCAATCCGCAAGTGCCGGTGCATCCAGGGCTGGCCAAGTTCCTGAAGGAGCACAAGGCCTGGAACGACAAGTGGAAGGTTTCGCAGGGCAGCTAGCCGCCGCTGACGGAGCACGTTCGGGGCGGGGACGCGGGGCGCACTCCAGAGGCGCGGCTCCCCGCCCCGGCGCATGCTTAACCTGCGCAGACCGTGCATTGGACGATCCCGGCGCCGAGCCGGCAAGGACAAGCCAGCATGATGGATCGGATGAAGGCGCTAATCAGCCTGAGGAATCTCATCTTCGTCCTCGGACTGGTCCAGCTCGGCTGGCTCCTATGGTTCTACTATACCGGCTACGGCGGCTCGCTGGAGCTGGTTTCGCATGTGCTGTCGATCGCGATCAGCCTGCAGATCCTGTTCATGTACCAGCAGGACTATCTGTACAAGTTTCTACCGCCTGCGCTCAATCACGTCATCGTGGCTGCCTATATTGGCATCTGCTTCTATGCTTTCGTCTATTTCATCTATGAGTTCGACCGCATCGCGATCTACGCGCAAGGCACCTTCACCCAGCATGATTTCATCGTCGGGCTGATGATGTTCCTCCTTGTGATGGAGCTGACGCGGCTCGCCCATCCCGTGCTGTTCTGGGTCAACGCCACCCTCGTGGTCTACACGCTGTGGGGCTACCTCAGCCCGATCGACTTCTTCTGGCATCCGGGCACCAGCTTCTATCGCGTGGTCACGTCGAGCACGGTCGAGTTCTCGACCGGCCTCTACGGCATCTATGGCCAGCTGGCGCTGACGCTGGTCGCAGCCTTCCTGCTGCTGGCCGCGGCCGCCAACGGCTTCGGCGCGCAGGGAGCCATGATCCAGGTGATGCGCCGCCTCGCGGGCCGCTCGCGCCAGCTGGTGCCGCAAACGGCCGTGATGGGCTCGATGTGCGTTGGCATGGTGAGCGGCTCCGGCTCGGCCAACGCCGCGGTGGTCGGCACCATCACCATTCCGCTGATGAAGCGCTACGGCGTGCCGGGCACCTTCGCCGCCGCCGCCGAGACCGCCGCATCGATGGGCGGGCTCATCATGCCGCCGATGATGGGCGTCGGTGCCTTCTTGATGTCGGATTTCCTCAACGTCTCCTACTGGGAGGTGGTCAAGCGCGGCTTTGCGCTGGCATTCGTCTACTATGCGTCGATCGCGTTCGCGATCTATCTCATCTGCGTGCGCCTGCTGCCGCGAGACCAGGTGATCACCCCGAAGGTCCCGGCCTACGATCAGGTCAGGACGGGGATCTTCTTCCTGGCTGTCGCCTATCTGCTCTACCAGATGGGCTGGGTGGGAAGGGGCGAGCTGCTGGCCGCCCTCTATACGGCGGGATTCCTGTTCGCGCTGCTTCTTGTCGCCTTCGCCGTGTTCAAATACGCGCTCAGGGACCCCCTGCTCCAGCAGGAGACGCTGTGGGGAAGCGTGCGCCGGGCGATCGAGACGCACGCAGACATGACGTCGTACCTGACCTTGCTGCTGGCCACGCTCGGCATCATGATCGGGCTCTTTACCGTCACCGGGTTCATCAACCGCATGGGCGCCATGATCCTCGACATCGGCGCCCAGAACATGATCGGCGTGATTCTGATGGCCTACGTGTTCGGCTGGCTCGCCGGCGCCGGCCTGCCGCCCACGGCGACCTACATCATCGGTGCCATCGTCATCGTGCAGCCGCTCCAGCAGCTCGGCGTCAACCCGTGGATCGCCCATTTCTTCGTGTTCCTGCTGTCGGTGTGGGGCGAGCTCTCCCCGCCGACCTCGCTCACTGCCGCCGTCTCCGCGCGCATCGCCGAGGCCTCGTTCATGCGCACCATGTACGAGGCGCTCAAGATCTGCGCGCCCATCACGCTGATGACGTTCGCCATCTTCACCCGCTCCGACATTGTCGTGGAACCCGGCTGGGCGCAGGTCGGGGCGACCATCCTGGTCTTCATCGGCACCAGCGGGGTCGCGTTCGCGCTGTTCGGGCGCTTCATGGAGAGCCGACCGCCCGACATCGTCCTGCGTGTGCTGCTGGCGGCCGTGTCCTTCGTGGTCCTGTTCCTGCCCGGCGACGCGAGCGGTGAGAAGGCGCTGTTCGCGCCGGGCGATATCGACCTGCTCGGCATGCAGGTGTCTGCCGATACGATCCTCATGGTTGCCGCCGCTGTCACCTCTGTTGTGGTGATCTACGGAGTGTCGCGGCACAGGGGGATGAGCCAGCCCACGGCTTCGATGCCGGTGGACGACGCGCCGGCGGCCCAGGGCGATGCCAGCGCACTGATCGCCGAGGCCAAGCGCGACATTGGGTAGGTGCGGTTTCCTGCCGGCGGGCAGGGGTCTGATCCTGGGTCAGCCGATCGGCCTCGCCGACCCTCGGCGACACGGGGCCTGCGCCCGACACCTGTTGCACACCGGAGGTGATTGGCGCTATGCGGGTGCCGGCCATCGGCGGCAGGATGAGGCGGGCGAGCAGGACGGTATGCGTCGATACTACGAGGGCTATGCCTTCCTCATTGCCTTCACGCTGTGCATCCCAGCCGCCAACTGGCTGATCGGAAATGTCGGCACGGCGTGCATGCCCAACGGCCCGTGCCTCATCCCGGTGGCGCCCGGCATCGACGCACCGAGCGGGGTGCCGATGATCGGATTCGCTCTTGTGCTGCGAGACCTGGTACAG
>JBAPMW010000293.1:0-3613 GCA_049278815.1 Hyphomicrobiaceae bacterium | reverse complement strand
ACAGATGCCCTTGGTCTTGTCTCCCCCGACGCATTCGGTGTTGAGGCCCTTCGCAAAGGCACCAGCGCCGAACAGCGAGCCCGCATCCACGAAGAAGGCACCGCTCATGCCGAGATCCTCGGGGATGAGAGGCAGCGGAAAGCGCACCTCGGCGGTGGTCGCCCAGAAGGTGTCGCCGCCCAGAGCGTCGCCGGTCAGCAGGTCGCGCGGGCCGATGCCGCCGCGGTTGAAGCCGCGGATCGTCTCGCCGCCCTTGTAGAAGAGGTCGATCAACCGCACGTCATCGCCGCCCCATCCCATGATGTGACCGCCAATGGCGCGCCCGACGAACGTGACCTGGCTGGAGATCGGATAGTAGAAGCGCGCCTCACCGGTCACGCGGTTGTACCTCACGTCGCCGCCGAGCCCGGCCAGATCGTTGCCGACCTGGAAGTAGTAGCCCTTGGTCGGGGTCTTGGGATGGTTGCGGCCGTCGACGATCAAGGACGTGCCCCACGCGGAGGTGAGCGCCGAGCCTTCCGACTGCTGGATTGCCAGCGACGCGTCAAGGCCCACGTCGAAGATCGTGCCCTGCGACAGCGTGTAGCTGTTGGTGAGCCAGATGCCCTCCGACAGCGGGAAGCCGAGGCGCAGCGCGCCGCCTTCCGTACGGCTGCGGAACGCCGACACCGCCGAGAGGTCCACCTCCTTCCAGAACAGGTCGAAGCCTGCCGACAGGTTGCGATCGAGGAAACGCGGCTCCGTGAAGCTTATGTCAGCCTGCAAGCGCTCCAGCGACCCGGCCAGCCGCAAGCGCAGGTACTGGCCTTTGCCCATCAGGTTGCGCTCGGAGATGCTGACGTCGCCGATGATGCCCTCGCTCGTCGAATAGCCGGCACCGAACGACAGCTCGCCCGTGGACTGCTCGACCAGCCCCACATCAAGCACCACGCGGTCCTGGGCCGAGCCGGCGCGGCGCTTGATTTCGACCGCCTTGAAGAAGCCGAGAGCCTGCAGGCGGCGCTTGGCCTTGTCGACCATCAGCGGGTTGTACGCGTCGCCCTCCGCCAGACGGAACTCGCGGCGGACGACATGGTCATGGGTCCGCAGGTTACCGATGATATTGATACGCTCGATGTAGATGCGCGGCCCCTGGTCCACCACATAGCTGATGTGGATCACCGAGCTGCCGGGCTCGCGCGTGGCGCGCGGCCGCACGCGGGCGAAGGCAAAGCCCTGCTCGGAGATGGCGAGCGTCAGACGCTCCACCGTCCGGTCCATCGCCTGCTGATCGTACGTGGCGCCCGAGACCGTGAGCAGCTCCCCCCGCAGCGCCTGGGGGTCTACGCCCTTGAGGGACGACTCGATCTCGACCCTGCCGAAAGTGAACGGCCCGCCCTCATCGACCACGAAGGTGATGTAGAAGCCGCTGCCGTCGCGTGCCAGCTCAGCACCGGCAGAGACGATACGGGCATCGGCATAGCCGTTCTTCAGATAGAACTGGCGCAGCAGCTCGCGGTCGAGCGCCAGCCGATCCGGATCGTAGATGTTCGTGCCTTTGATGAAGTCGAACAGGCCCGATTGGCTGGTGGAGATGATGTCTCTGAGCTGCGAATCGGTGAAGGCCTTGTTGCCAATGAAGTTGATGGCCTGCACCTTGGTCGCGCCGCCTTCGTTGATCTCGAAGACAACGTTGACGCGGTTGCTCTCCAGCTCGATGATCTTCGGCTCCACCGTCGCCGAATAGCGGCCCTGGCGCCGGTAGATGTCGAGGATGCGCTGCACATCGGCCTGCGCCTTCGCGCGGGTGAAGACCGACCGCGGCTTGAGTTGCACCTCGGCGCTGAGCGTTGCCTTCTCGACCTCGCGGTTGCCCTCGAAGGCCACCTGGTTGACGATCGGGTTCTCGACCACCCGCACCACCACGCCCGATCCTTCACGGTCGATGGCAACGTCGGCAAAGAGGCCGGTAGAGAACAGCGACCTGATGGACTGGTCGACCTTCCCCGGGTCGTAGGCGTCGCCCACGTTGAAGCGCAGATACGTGCGGACCGTCTCAGGCTCCACACGGCGGTTGCCCTCAACGCGAATGGATTTGATGGCGCCGCCCTGCGCTTGCGCAGGCGGCGCCGAGTACATAACCGGCTCCAGCACGGTCAGGGCCGCAAAGACGGCCACCATGCCGAGAATAAAGTGCCAGCCCCCCGACTTGCACATACGATGCTTGGGCATACTTCCCGTCTGCCTTTCGCCTCGCCGATCCCCCTCAACACTACTCGCCCTACCCGTCGGCGTCGGATGGGCGCTTCCGCAATCCAAACTCCCAGCAGCAGCTAAGCCAGCGCAGTTCCCCCTGCTCTCCGAGCCTGAAGGCCGAAGCTGTACATGCGGCCCCTAATGTTTAGCCGTTCGGAAAGCATGTTGGGAAGTGGCAAGATTACGCCATCTGTCCGCAAATTCTTCGCTGCCACAATCTTAACCGATTCGCCTTCTTGCGCGGCCGCATTTGCGGCGAGCTCACGTCGTTCGCTGTGGAGCGACAGGCATATTTCCTCGCTGCGTCACAGTGTTGGATGCGGACACAACTGCGGCGGGGCCGCCCCTGTGGAGAGCGCGCCCCGCCGCGTTTAGACCTCAATTCGCTCGGTCTCAGCCAACCCAGCGACGTACGTCGATGACCGTGACGAACACGAACAGCAGCAGGACCAGCGCGAGGCCGATGCGGAAGCTGATCTCCTGAGTCCTCTCGCTCAGCGGCTGCCGGCGCACCGCCTCGATGGCGTAGAACAAAAGGTGGCCCCCATCGAGCACCGGCACCGGCAGCAGATTGAAGAAGCCGATCGCCACCGAGATCAGGGCGACGAAGCTGATCAGCGCCACCGGTCCCCAGGTGACAAACTGGGCCGACATCTCGGCGATCCCGAGCGGCCCGCGCAGCTGGTCCGCCGGCATGCTGCGGGTGGCGATCTGATAGAGCGCAGTCAGGCTGTCGGCGATGATCCCATAGGTGCGACCGACAGCCTGGGTGAAGGCCTCCACCGGGCCGTAGCGCCGGTACTCGCCTTCCGGCACCCCCTTGATGCCGATCACGCCCTTCTTGATCTTGTTGCCCTCGCGGCCGGTCAGCTCACGCTCCGCGGGAGTCGCCTTAATTTCCAGACGGGCGCCGCCCCGGTCGATCTCGAAGGCAAGCTCGCGCCCGGCGCTGACGCTCACGATCTTCTGCATGTCGACAAACGACATGACGGACTTTCCGTCGATGCTGACGATCACGTCACCGGGCTGGAAGCCGGCCGCCGCGGCCGGTGCACCTGCCACCACGCCGCCGACGCGGGGCGGCATGCGCGGAGGCTCGATACCGATGGTGGGGCGCGACACCTTCCGGCCTGAAGGATCGGGCAGCTCGCGCCAGACCGGCGCGGCTTTGAGCTTCACGGAGGTGCCAGCGCGATCGACGTCAAAGATCAGCTCGCGGTCGGCGCTGAGGGTGATGATCCGCTCCACATCGGCGTAGGACCCCACCTCCTGGCCGTCGATGCTGCGGATGGTATCGTTGGGCAGGAACCCGGCCTTGGCAGCCGGCCCCGCCGGCTCGACGCCGCCGACCCGCGGCGGCGTCACCATCTCGCCGAGG
>JBAPMW010000292.1:0-2797 GCA_049278815.1 Hyphomicrobiaceae bacterium | reverse complement strand
GCCCACTACCGTGGCCGCTGCGTGTCGCGGTCCTTCTGCGCTATTGCTACAGTCTGCGCCGGTATCGCGAGGTGCTCGGGAGCCTGGAGGGCGGTCTCGTGGCCGGTATCCGGCACCGGGCGCTCTACGCCATCGCCCTGCGCACCGAGACCAGTCTCGCCGGCGTCTCCGCCAAGCTCGACGAGCTGGCGCTCGGCGCCGTCGGCGGCCTGCGCTTCCGCCTTGACCGCTCGGCGCACTATGCACGCGAATTCCACGCCTTGCTGAAGGCGCTGCGGAGCAACGCCATCCCGACCTGGGTCTCGTATGAGGCGCTCGCCGAGGGCGGGCTGGTGCCGGCCTTCGACCACGTGCGGCGGGTGGGACGGCAGCTGCAGACGACGCAGGCCCGGCTCCGCGCCGTCGCCGCGAGCATCGAGGCCAGCGCCCTGCGCGGCCAGTCCGCCGCCACGCGCCACAACTCGGCCCTCCGGTGGCGGTCGGCGGCGTATGCGATTCTGCTTCTCGCGCTGCTCGTCCTGGCCGCAAACTCCGTCGCTGGCAGGGCTTTCATCGCGCGCATCGGTGAGATCCTGCGCCGCTTGGTCGCGGTTGCATATGCGCACCTGCCCGGTCGGGTAACGGGCGCGATCGAGCAGGCCTTCACGTGGCTGCAATCGTGGCTGTCCTAGCACGGGGGCGGAGGACGCCGGCTACTGCGGCTGTGATGCCACCTTCTGGCTCTCGGGCGGCTGAGAGGCCACATCGCCTGCCTTGTCGAGCCCCGACAGGTCGACCGGCACGCCCTGCGACAGCGACGCCCACATCTTCTGGGCGTCGTAGGCGCCGGGCCGCAGGTGCAGGGGGGGGAGCGAATCCTGCAGCTCCATGAGCTCCAGCACCTTGCTGAGGTCGGGATGGATCAGAACGGCGAGGGCGGGGTCGTCGGCCGAGGCGGTGGCCGTCAGCAGAGGGGCGATGGGGAACGGCCGGTACGACAGCTCGTCGGGGTGCTCCTCGTCATACGCGGGTGCCGCCACCACGGCCGCCGTTACCCCCCCCTCGGTCGCCTTCGGGTGTCTGGCATCGGGTGTCAGCGCCACCTTCGACAACGGCCGGTGCGCGGGCTCCGGCTCGCGCAGGAGCTTCGGCAGTGGCGGCATCAGCGAAGCCGTCAGCACCGGCGATTTCGGGCGCTTGCGGAAGGCGTGAAACTCGCCGATCTGTGCCACGAGGTCCGCGTGCTCGGCGCGGGCCGCACGCACGTCCGCGAGCGTGATGGGCCTGCCGTCCGGCGGAAGATGCTGGGTGCGGCCGCCCGGAAACAGCAGCGCCAGCTCGGCGCGCGGCAGGCGAGGCCACGCCCGCGGGCGGTCGATGTCGATGTGCACGAACGGGATATTGGATGTCGGATAGTAGCCGACGCCGCCCTTCTCGCGGATCAGAGCCGAGTAGCGCATCAGGCGCAGCGGGACGTCGGGGAAGTGCACGTCCGCAGCCTTCCCCAGGATGTGGCGGCTCTGGCTCGCCTGGCCGCCCACCGTGCGCCTCAGCATGTTGTTGGTAGCGCGCGAGCGGTAGCCCGAGATGATGTGGATTGGCTCCTTCGATCCCAGCTCGGTGTGGATCTCCCAGAGCAGGTCAATGAGGCCAGGATCCATGGTGGTGGGCTCGTCCTTGCGCCAGTCACGCATGATCCAGTTGATCTTCTGCATCTCCTCGGGGACGTACTTCCCGTTCTTCTTGTAGACGGAAGTGAGCGTCTCCTTGTTGTGGATGTTGTAAAGCGACAGCGTGCGCTCGGTTTCGGCGGCCGCGCCAGCAGCGGTGAAAAGAAGCGCAAGGGCGCAGGCAAGCACAGCAGCAGCCGTTGCTCGTTGGCGTGCGTGCAAACTGTTGTCCCCTCAGCTTTCCGGCTGCGTGCCGCGACGATGCGCGTTGCGGCTGACCGGAGACTTTTGTCCCCCGCGTCGGCGCCACGCTGCCATCGCTGGAGAGCGGCGGCGCGAATCACCGAGCGCCGGCATTGGAACGGTGCTATGCGGCAACATCGCGGCGGGATGCGCGGGAAAATTTGCCAACCTTAGCAGGGAGTTGATGGGGTCAGCCCCGTCGCCGCCAGCGTTCGCGACGAGAACGGGGCATCTGCGCGCAGGGTCGGCGAAGCCGGTGAGCGGCTGACACGGCCTCAGCGTGCGAGCCCACCCCCGCCTCCGCCTCACATCGGGCGGGGCTCCAGGCCGAACTCGCGCATCTTGCGATAGAGCGTGGAGCGGCCAATGCCGAGGCGCCTCGCCACCTCGGTCATGTGCCAGCGGTAGCGCCCCAGCGCGAGGCGGATCATGTCCGCCTCCATGGCCTCCAGCGAGCGGATCTCGCCCTGGTCGGTGGTGGCGGGAATGCCGAGACCGCCGTTGCCGATGGCGATGGTGTGGGGCACGGTGCGCTCGGCGCCGAGCATCACCGGCCCCAAAGGGCTTAGTTGAGGGCTCGGCGCAACAGCCGGCCTCGCGGGCGCAGCCGCGCCGTTGCGCTCATCCGCGTGGGCCGCGATCTGCGGGAGCTCGTTGACCGACAGCTCCTCGCCGTCGCTCAAGACCACGGCACGGAACATGGCGTTCTCCAGCTGGCGCACGTTGCCGGGCCAAGCGTAGCGGCCGAGCAGGTCCAGCGCCTCGGCGCTGATGCTTCTGACGGGACGGCCCTCCTCGGCGGCGAAGCGGGCCAGGAAGTGCCGCGCCAGCTCCGGCACGTCCTCGAGCCGCTCGCGCAGCGGTGGCACCCAGATGGGGAACACGTTGAGGCGGTAGTAGAGGTC
>JBAPMW010000291.1:0-1893 GCA_049278815.1 Hyphomicrobiaceae bacterium | reverse complement strand
AAGGCCGTCATCGTGTAGGCGACCTCGGTGGCCGGCGCGAGCGTCTGGAAGCCGTGGGCGAAGCCCTTAGGCACGTACAGCTGGCGCGCGTCGCCTGCGGCCAGCTCGTAGGCCTCCCACTGCATGTAGGTGGGGGACGCCGGTCTGACATCGATCAGCACGTCGTAGATCGCGCCCGCGATGCAGCGTATGACCTTGACCTCCTCGTGTGGAGCGCGCTGGAAGTGCATGCCCCGCACGGTGCCGGCGCGGTCCGTATGCGAGAAGCTCGCCTGCACGAACGCCGTCTCGAGCCCCGCTGCAGCCATCTCCCGCGCACAGAACGTGCGCGTGAACGACCCGCGCCCGTCGCGCGTCGGCTCCAGCTCGATCACCTTTACGTCGTGCAGTCGCGTCGCTCGAAACCGCATGCTGCCCTCGCCTGGCACCCTGTTGGACCGGACCGGCGTCACCGCTCGATGGGCTCAAGCCCCGTGCCGGCCGCGCACGCTTCGCGCATGCCACTCCTAGCGCTGCCAGGTTGAAGCCACGTTGACGCCCTGTCAAAGCACCCTGCGGCGCCGTCGCACAGGGTTGGGTGGCGCTGTTTCATGAGCGAGTAGCGAATAGCGAATAGCGGATACGGGGCTGCGAGACCCTATTCGCTACTCCCTATTCGCAATTCGCAATTCGCCTGTCTGACAGCTTCTCCAAGCTCTCCGATATCCGTCAGCACATTGAGGATTTGGAAAGCATACGGAGAGAGCTTTATTGTTAACGACGGCGGGCTCGCGTACAGCGCCTGCGGGGGCTCGATACCCTGACATTCGGCGACGCACGGGCCATCCTGCCGCGTGCGCTCGCTCCTGGTCGCATCGGTTTGCCAGAGGGGGCTCGCGCACAATGCGCATCATGATCACCGGCCACATGGGTTACATCGGCACCGTCATGACGCCGATGGTGCTGAAGGCGGGGCATGCCGTCACCGGCTACGACAGCGATCTGTTCAGGCGCTGCACCTATTCCGATGGCGGAGAGATAATCCAGGTACCGCACATCTGCAAGGACGTGCGCGACGCGGCGATCGAGGATCTGGAGGGCATCGAGGCCGTCCTGCATCTCGCCGCCCTCTCCAACGACCCGCTGGGCGACCTCGACCCCGAGACCACCTACGCCATCAACCACCGCGCCAGCGTCCGCATCGCCACCCTGGCCAAGGAGGCCGGCGTCAGGCGTTTCGTGCTCGCCTCCTCCTGCTCCAACTACGGCCGCGCCGGGGAGGACCTGGTCGACGAGACAGCCTCCCTCAACCCGGTCACCGCCTACGGCGAATCCAAGGTCCGTGCCGAGCGCGATATCGCCCGCCTCGCCGGCGACGGCTTCTGCCCCGTGTTCCTGCGTCCGGCAACCGCCTACGGTGTGTCGCCGCGACTGCGTTTCGACATCGTACTGAACAATCTCGTCGCCCACGCCGTCGCCACCGGGCGCATCTACCTCAAGTCCGACGGCTCGCCCTGGCGGCCGATCGTGCACATCGAGGACATCGCCCGCGCCTTCATCGCTGCTGCCGAGGCGCCGGAGGCGCGTGTCTGCAACCAGGCGTTCAACGTCGGGCAGACGGCCCACAACTACCGCATCCGCGACCTCGCCGAGATCGTCGCCTCGGTTGTTCCCGACTGCGAGCTGAGCTTCGCCCCCGACGCAGGGCCGGACAAGCGCTCCTATCGGGTCAGCTTCGAGAAGATTGCCCGCATGCTGCCTGAGTTCCGGCCGCAGTGGGACGCTCGCAAGGGCGCCGCGCAGCTGTACGCGGCCTATCGCGCATCCGGCGTGACGCTGGAGCAGTTCGAGGGCCCGCGCTACCAGCGCATCGCCCACATCCGCGGGCTGATGCGCGACGGCATCCTGGGTCCG
>JBAPMW010000290.1:0-13670 GCA_049278815.1 Hyphomicrobiaceae bacterium | reverse complement strand
ATTAAGGAGTATCTTGAGCGACGCCAGAAGCTCGCCATTGCCGGAATGCGACAACTCGCCATCAGATAACCACCAGCGCATTGCGAAATCGTCATTGACGAAGAACATGATAATCCTGATGTCTGCTCCCTTTGCGTACATTCCAGCTGCTCCCGCAGCTCTATTGCAGTCTCGATGCCGCTATTCTCAAAATATCCGCCGTCTGCGAGGTAAAGGCGATTTCCGTGGTCTATGGGCGCTTTCGGGCATTAACCGACCGGCTCAGGGGAGCGCTCCAGCCAACCAACCGGAGCAATCCATGGAAAACGAGCGCTTGATGATATGACGGCCGATCGAAAGGTCGGCGTATGTTGTGGATCGGCAAAGGCGACAGCACCTTTGTCAAGCAAGCCAATCTCGGGGGGGCAGGACGGCACACTCATCGGATACCGGCCCTACGTCGCCGATTTTAACGGCGACAGGTTTACCGACATTCTTTGGGTCGACGAAACCGGCGGGCTCATTCAGCGCTTCTTGGGAGCTTGCGGCGGCGGCGGGCGGCGTGTCGACCAATCCACCTGCGGCTTTGCCGTCCCACGAATAGCGTAGATCGGATAAGCTACCTGCCATGACGCTGTAACGTCTTGGCTCGGCTGAGCGCGCTCTTCACGCGGATGCGTCCAATGGCAGCCGCGAACCGCATAACGGCCGTTGTGGCGAGCATCGCCGTTGTCATACTCCCTTTCTACGCCCTTGCTCCGAGGACGGCGCTGGTCTCCTGCCTCCTCGGGTGGACCATGCTCGCCATCGCTGTCATCGACGCTCAGCGCTTCACGATCCCGGATGTTCTTTCGTTGCCTTCCATTCCCCTCGCCCTTCTTGCTTCAGGCTATCTCCTCGATCCATCGAGCAGCCAGCCCGTCAGCCTGGATCATGTGATCGGGGCGTGCCTTGGCGGTGCCAGCTTCTGGCTCGTGCGGGAGACGTATCGGCCCCTGCGCGGGCGCGAAGGGCTGGGGCTCGGCGATGTCAAGCTCGCAGCGGCCGCCGGTGCCTGGGTCGGCTGGATGCACCTCCCCGATGTCATCCTTCTGGCCGCAGGGGCGGCGCTGGGCTTCGCCGTCGCGCGCGCCCTCGTTCGGCGCAACGGCCCCTCCGGAACTGAGAGAATTGCATTCGGCACGTTCCTGGCACCCTCGATATGGATCGTGTGGGCGTTCCGCGCGTATGCCGAAGATCGCTAGCGCCGTGCCCCGAGCTGGCGCGGGATGGAGGACACGGAGGCTGACAGAGCTCGTCAAGTCGGCCCCTGAGCTCGCCAGAGCCTTTCAACGGCCCTGGAGCTCTATAAGATCGACACCGGACGGTATCCCACCACCAACGAAGGCCTGAAGGCGCTGGTCGCGGCACCGGCGGGGGCGACATCCTGGAGCGGCCCTTACCTGACCAAGAAGGAGGTGCCCCGCGACCCTTGGGGGCGATCGTACGCCTATCGCTCGCCCGGCGAGCACGGTCCCTTCGACATCACATCCCTGGGCGCGGACAATCAGCCCGGCGGGACGGGCGAGAACGAAGACATCACACCGTGCAGTTGCGTCGGGGAGGTTGGCCATCTGCCATAACCGACCGCGAGCAGTGGCGCGCTGTCAACAGCGCCGTTGCGATCTCGCCATAAGGGGCTTTTGGGTCATTGCCTGAAAGGCTCTAATTGAGCGCAACTTGACTACTGTCGCCCTAGCACTTGCCGTCGCAGGATGGTCTGGAGACTTCCATGGCCCAGCTTTGGGAAGGACGATGTGTCCCCCTTGCCACTGGCGTTCGGCCCTTTCATGTTGGTGGAAGCTGGCCCGGTGGCTAGGTTTTGCGTCCTGGCCTCCGGGACACGGTGTGAGTAATTTCAACGCCATTAACGCGCGCTCGCCTGCCGAGCTGCGGGCATCCATCGATCCGCCTTGATCGGCGGGTATCGGCGGGGCTTCCATCTGCAGGGGGCGCGACGGGCGCTCGCAGGGAGCCTTGACGGGCATGAGCCTATTGGAGATCGGCATGAGGTTGCGCACATCCTTCATTCACCCCCTGGCTGCGATCTGTCTGGCGCTGATGCCGGCTGCGGCCTCCGCCCAGCAGCCGGTGGAGGCCTACAAGCCGCAGGTCGGCCAGCACGGCAAGGATGTCATCTGGGTGCCGACACCGCAGGCGCTGGTGGACAAGATGCTGGACATGGCCAAGGTCGGCCCCGGCGACCATGTGATCGACCTGGGCTCGGGCGACGGCCGCACGGTGATCACGGCGGCCAAGCGCGGCGCCATTGCGCACGGCATCGAGTACAACCCCGAGATGGTGGAGCTGTCGAAGCACAATGCGGTCAAGGCCGGCGTGGCCGACAAGGCCACCTTCGCCAAGGCCGACATCTTCGAGAGCGACTTCTCGAAGGCCACCGTGATCAGCCTGTTCCTGCTGCCCAGGCTCAACCTGAAGCTCAGACCGACCATCCTCAGGATGGCGCCGGGCACCCGCATCGTCTCCAACTCCTTCGACATGGACGATTGGAGGCCGGACCAGACGGCGTACGTAACCGACGGCTGCACGGGCTATTGCAAGGCGTATCTGTGGATCGTGCCTGAGAAGGTGGCCGGCAGCTGGCAGCTGGGAGCGGGCGTGCTTGCCCTGGAGCAGAAGTTTCAGGTTGTCACCGGCACGCTGACCGTCGGCAACGTGGTGGCTCCGCTCAAGGACGTGAATCTCAAGGGCGACCGCATCGCCTTCACCGCCGGTGCTACGCGCTATACCGGCCAGGCGAAGGGCGGGAGCATGGAGGGGACGAGCGTCTCGGGCGGCCAGGAGACCAAGTGGCAGGCCACGCGGAAGTAGGGTTATTCCAATTGCTGCTTCCACAAGGGCAATAACAGCGGCGACGCCTGTGGCACTGCCCTCCGATCATGCCGATCCGGAGCTGCTGACGCTGGGGCCGGAGACATTCCTCGGCAATCTGCGCATCGCGATTCTGGACGGCAGTGGGTTCAGAGGACGGTGGACGGCCAAGGGACAGCGGCCCCCGGTCGGTGCGTTGATTGGTGCCCTGCGGCAAGGGCTTGTGCCGTTTTGATGTGCGCCTCCGCAGTCCAAGGCCATCGCCTAGTGGGGTGGAAAAAGATCCGCGACAGCCAGCTCGATGCCCGGCGGGTCAAGCTTGAGCGGTCGGTCGTTCACAATCTGCGTGGCAATTGCGTCGCCGTTTCCGCGCGCGTGATGGATGACCAGCCGGCTGTCGGGATCGACGATGAGGTAATGCCTGATGCTCGGGACCAGGAAGCAGCCCACGAGCTTGTCGCGCAAGTCCTTCATCGCGTTGCTGGGCGACAGTACTTCGACGACCACGATGGGATTCGAGGCCTCAAGAGTGGAGTCAGGCACAGGCGCGCCGCAATAGACAAGAGCATCCGGCTGATAGCTGCGATGTCTATCGATGCGGACTGCGACACTGTCTAGCAACGCCTGGCAAGGCAGGCCTGCCGCTTCGATGGCCCTCTCCAGGGCGTTCGTCACCCGCAATTTCACGCGGCCGTGGATGGCGCGCTCCGGCGACATCGCCACGGGGACGCCGTCGAACAGCTCCCAGCGCCCGTCCTGCACCTCCGCCCAGGCCAGGAACTCATCGACCGTCATTCTGGTGTGCTTTGAAAGCGCGGTCATAGGAGCAATTTAGCACTCGGCAGCGCGGCAAGCTACCGATGGCCCTGAGAAACGCGTCGATCTCAGCGCCATCCCTTGACTCCGCCAGCGGCTCTCTTACAAACGCCCGTCAAGCGGTTGCGGATCGCAGCCCCGCGGCGGTGCCACGGCACGGCCGCACCGGCCGAGGCGCCATCCGAGGCGTTCGGTGGCCAAGAAATCGCCGCCTGCTCGAGATGCTGATGAAGGCTAACCCTTCATTAAGGCATGTTCATTTGACTTGAGAGGACCTTTTCGCGAGCAGATCGCCAAGGAAGGTCGGAGGGGAAACGAATGGCAGCGCTGATCGAGGCGCGCGGGCTCACCAAGAGCTTCGGCACGCTCAGGGCCGTGGACGGCATCAGCCTGGAGGTGCCGCGCGGGCAGGTGCTCGGCTTTCTGGGTCCCAACGGCGCCGGCAAATCCACCACCATGCGGCTGATTACCGGGTTCCTGGACCCCGACACCGGCAGCGTCAGCATCGCCGGCTTCGACGTGCGGGAGCAGCCCAAGGCGGCCAAGCAGCGCCTGGGGTATCTGCCCGAAGGCGCCCCGCTCTACGCCGAGATGACGCCCAAGGGGCTGCTCACTTTCGTGGCCGAGCTCAGGGGCTTCCGGGGCGAGGCTCTCGCCGGTGCGGTGGCCAAGGCGGTGGAGCGGACCGGTCTCAGGCCGGTCCTGCACCAGACCATCGAGACGCTCTCCAAGGGCTACAAGCGCCGCGTCGGCATCGCCCAGGCGATCCTGCACGAGCCGGAGGTGCTGATCATGGACGAGCCCACCGACGGGCTCGACCCCAACCAGAAGCACCACGTGCGCGAGCTGATCGCCGAGATGGCCAAGGACAAGGCCATCGTGGTCTCCACCCACATTCTTGAGGAGGTGGAGGCGGTATGCACCCGCGCCGTCGTCATCAACAGGGGCCGCATCGTGGCCGACGGCACTGCCGAGGACCTGATGCGGCTCGTGCCGTATCACGGCGCCGTCACCATCCGCGTCGCCGGCGACAAGGCCGAGGCGGTGCGCGGCGCCCTTTCGGCCATCGCCGGCATCAAGGAGGTCGAGACAGTCGGCGGCGCGCCCAACGGTCAGCTGCAGCTGCGCGCCATCCCGAGGAACGGCGCCGGCATCGTCGCCGATGTGGCCTCCGCCATCCGCCAGAAGGCGCTGGCGGTCGATGAGATCTTCGTCGAGCGCGGCAAGCTCGACGACGTGTTCCGCCAGATCACCTCCTCCGACCTGGACGACCGCAATGCTTGAGATCGTACAGAAAGCGCTGCATGGCAGCTGGATTGTCGCCAAGCGCGAGCTCTGGTCCTACTTCGCCACCCCGATCGCCACCGTCTTCCTGGTGATCTTCGTTGCCCTCACGGGCGCGTTCGCGTTCTACTTCGGCAACTTCTTCGAGCGCGGCCAGGCGGATCTCTCCACCTTCTTCATCTATCACCCCTGGCTCTACCTGCTGCTGGTGCCGGCCATCGGCATGCGGCTGTGGGCGGAGGAGCGCAAGTCGGGCACCATCGAGCTCCTGATGACGCTGCCGATCTCGCCGTGGGAGGCGATCCTCGGCAAGTTCGCCGCGGCCTGGGCCTTCATCGGCTTGGCGCTGGTGCTCACCTTCCCGATGTGGATCACCGTCAACATCCTGGGCCAGCCCGACAACGGCGTCATTCTGGCGAGCTACGTCGGCAGCTGGCTGATGGCGGGCGCCTACTTGGCCATCGCCTCGTGCATCTCGGCGCTGACCAAGAACCAGGTGATCGCCTTCGTGGTGTCGGCGACAGTGTGCTTCCTGCTGGTGATGAGCGGGCACGAGCCGGTGCAGTACATGTTCCGCGCCTGGGCGCCGGAGTGGCTGGTATCGGCCATCGCCTCGCTGAGCTTCCTGTCGCACTACGAGAGCATCACCAAGGGCATTCTCGACGTGCCGTCCATCGTCTTCTACGTGTCCTTGATCGCCTTCGCCCTGTTCGTGAACAAGATCATCATCGAGCAGAGCAAGGCGGCGTGAGGGTTTGAGCCATGGCTGAAGCTAACCGAAATCTCTCGGGCAATGTCTCTGGCGCCGTCGACCGCGCCACCGCCGCGGCCGGCATGTTCAGTCGCCGCACGCTCGCCTGGATCGGCGTGGCGCTTGCTGTCGTCACGCTCCTGTCCGTCAACCTGATCTCGTCGACGGCGCTGCGCAGCGCCAAGTTCGACCTGACCAAGGAGCGCCTGTTCACCATCTCGGAAGGCACGCGCAAGGCGCTCAGGGCCATCGACGAGCCGATCGACGTGCGCGTCTACTTCTCCAAGAAGCTGGGCGAGCGGGCGCCGAACTACGCCAAGAGCTTCGAGCGCGTCCGCACCATGCTCGATCGCTACAGCGACATCGCCCGCGGCAAGCTGCGCGTCACCTATCTCGATCCCGAGCCGTTCTCCGATGCCGAGGAGCGCGCCGTGGCCTCCGGCCTGAAGGGCATCCGCCTCAACCAGGAAGGCGAGATGGGCTACTTCGGCATCCACGGCACCAACTCCACCGATACCGAGGCGAACCTGCCGTTCCTCGCCATCGAGCGCGAGCGGTTTCTTGAGTACGACGTGACCAAGCTGATCGTCTCGCTGGCCAGCCAGGCCAAGACCACCGTCGGTCTCATCAGCGGCATCAACCTGGAGGGCAACCCCGGCAACCCGATGTTCGGGAAGGCGCCCACCCCAGGCCCCTTGATGATCGATCACATCAAGGAGTTCTTCAACATCAAGTCGATCGCCAAGGACGCCACGGAGATTCCCTCCGACATCGGCGTGCTGATGGTGGTGCAGCCCGAGGGCATCTCGGCGCAGACGGCCTACGCCATCGACCAGTTCGCGCTCAAGGGCGGCAAGGTGCTGGCCTTCGTCGATCCCGTCAACGAGACGACGCGCCAGGGCAACCAGATGTTCATGATGATGCAGGGCCCGCCCGATCTGTCTCAGTTCGGCAAGCTGCTCAACGCCTGGGGCGTCTCCTTCGACGTCTCCAAGGTGGCGGGCGACAAGGACCGGGCGCGGCGCGTGCAGTACGGCAGCGGTCAGGTGGCGAGCTACGTGCTGTGGCTCGAGCTCCAGCCGGACAACCTCGACCAGCGCGACGTGGTGGCAAGCAACATCCAGAAGCTGAACTTCGCGAGCGCCGGTGTGCTGGCGAAAGCCAGCGGCGCCGCCACGGAGTTTGCGCCGATCGTCTCGACCACCGCTGCCGGCATGCAGATTGGGGCCGCGGCCGCAACCATGGTGCCGGATCCCAAGGCGCTGCTGCGCGACTACAAGGCCGGCGGCACGCCGCTGACCCTGGCCGCCCGCGTTTCCGGCGACGCCAAGAGCGCCTTCGCCGACGGAGCCCCCAAGCCGCCACCCGCCAAGGAGTCCAAGGCCAAGGACGCCGATAAGGGAGCGGACAAGGCGGAGAAGACCGCTGACAAGGCGGCCGATAAGGCAGACAAGGGGCAAGCTACCAAGGCTGCCGAGAAGACGGCTGAAAAGAAGGCCGCGCCCGCACCAAAGTCTGCAGAGAAGAAGGCCGAGTCCGCCGAGAAGAAGGCGGAGCCCGAGGCGCCCAAGGCGCCGCCCAGGCCGCACGTCGCGTCCGGCAAGGTCAACGTGATCGTGGTGGCCGACACCGACTTCCTGCAGGACCAGTTCTGGCTCGATGTCCGCGAGATGATGGGCCAGCAGGTAGCGGTGCCCTATGCCCACAACGGCGCCTTCGTGCTTGCAGCCCTGGAGAACCTGACGGGCTCCGACGCGCTGATCTCGCTCAGGGCCCGCGGCGTGACCGACCGGCCGTTTGAGCTGGTCAAGGCCCTGCGCCAGGAGGCCGAGACGCGCTTCCTGGCCAGCGAGCAGGCGCTGACCGAGAAGCTCAAGGAGGTGCGCGGCAAGATCGCCAAGCTGCAGAAGGAAGGCAGCGGCGAGCTGGTGCTCACCGAGAAGGACCAGAAGGAGATCGAGAAGTTCCGCGCCGAGCTGATCGAGACGCAGCGTGAGCTGCGTCTCGTCAAGCGCGAGCTGCGCCGGGACATCGACCGGCTCGACGGCGTCCTGAAGTTCTTCAACATCGCGGCAGTGCCTCTGCTGATCGGGCTGGTCAGCGTCGGCTTGGCCTATCGCCGCCGCCGCCCGGCGAGCCGGAGCCAGGTTGATAGGGAGACGAGCCATGGCGCCTAAGAGCTTCATTTATCTGGCCGGCGCCGCGGTCCTGTCGGCGGTCGTCGCGCTCGTCACCTTCGCCGCCAGCAACCAGTGGGGCAAAGGCCCCGCCGGCGGCGAGCGGCTGATGCCGGTGCTGGAGAACGCCATCGGCCAGGTGGCCGAGGTGGCGATCAAGCAGGGCGACACGGCGGTGGTGCTGCAGCGCAAGGGCGGGAGCTGGGAGCTGAAGAGCCGCGACGGCTATCCGGCCGACATCGCCAAGGTGCGGACGCTGCTGGTGGCCCTGGGCCAGGCGGAGCTGGTCGAGCCCAAGACCAACAGGGCTGACAAGTACCCGGTGCTGGAGCTGGAGGACCCGGCCGGCAAAGGCGCCAAATCGCGCCTCGTCACGCTGACGGACGCCAAGGGCAAGACCATTGCCGAGGCGGTGCTGGGCAAGACGCGCTCCGACGGCTTCGGCATCGGCAAGACGAGCGGCACCTACGTGCGCCGGCCGGGCAATCCGCAGACGTGGCTCGCCAACGTCGAGCTTGAGGCCCCCCTCGGCGCCAAGGACTGGGCGAAGACCTCGGTGCTGGCCCTGGATGCCAGCAAGGTGAACCGCGTCACCATCGAGATTGCGGGCGAGCAGCCCCTCAAGATCGAACGCGCGCCGGCGGCTTCCAAGGAGGCCAAAGACGCGAAGGCGGACGGCAAGGACGCCGCCAAGGACGCCGCCAAGGACTTGGCCAAGGACACGAAGGTCGAGCCCGGCAAGCTCGCCTTCGTCGGCATCCCCGGCGAGGGCAAGAAGCTGAAGGACGCCTATGCTGCCGAGGCCCTCGTCCGCGCCGTCGCCTCCATCGATCTGGAGGACGTGCGCAAGCTTGCGGCGCCGCCGCCGGCGGAAGGCGCGAGCGTGGTGAGGATCGAGCGCGCCGACGGGCTCGCCGCCACCCTGCGCCTGCGCAAGGACGGCGACGCGCACTGGCTCTCCATCGCCGTAGCCGGCGAGGGCGACGCCAAGAAGGCCGCCGACGAGATCGCCGCCCGCACCAAGGACTGGGAGTTCAAGCTGCCCGCCTCCAAGGTCGAGCTGGTCCTCAAGAAGCGCTCCGACCTCGCGGAGGCCTCGGGCAGCTGAGGCGACTGAAACCTCGGCGCTGTCTGGATCTCCTTGTCTGACACGAAAACATATGATCGAGGCGCCGCCCGGATCCCCTCTCCCCGCTTGCGGGGTTAGGGTGAGGGGCAGCCTCAAGGGAAACCCTCTCCACAAGGGGCATCCGACAAGGCAAATCCCGAGCGGCGTGCAGGCCCGCCGTTGAGAGGTCGGAGCCTTTTGCTGCCCCTCACTCCAACGCTCTCCCCATCGCCCTCGGGTTCGGCTTGGCGCGGTTGCCCACGTGGATGGCCCGAGGGCGGCGGGGAGAGGGGGCCCACGCCGGTCCCCCTCGCATCCAACGCCGACCGCAGGATAGGCGACCTGTTTCGTCGTCGAGGGTCGGCGCAGCCGGTGAACGGCTGATCTCCCTCCGATCTGCTGCAAGCTTGGTGGAGCTCCAATGCGTTTGGCGGCCACGTCCGTTGCACGCCGCCGCAAGATAGATATCGTAGAAGACAGATTTGGATCCCCAGACCTCTTTCGGACCCCAAACTGCCGACGCATTCGTGAGACAGGTACCAATGACCAATTCCCCCCAGACTGCCACGGCCACAGCGCCCGGCGATGCACCGGCCGACGAGGAGAGCCTCTATCGGGCGACCATCCAGGCTCTCGACGCGACCGAGAAGGAGGCATCGACGCTCCGAAAGGCGGCGCTCCTCATCGGCACGCTCGCCCTTTCGGTCGCGGCCTTTCTCTGGCTCGGGTTCCCCCTCCTCTTTCTGCTGATTCTCATCGGGGTGCTGCTGTTCCACGAGCTTGGGCACTACCTCGGGATGCAGCTGTTCGGCTACCGCGACGTGCGCATGTTCTTCATCCCCTTCTTCGGCGCCGCCGTGTCGGGCAGGAAATACGCCGCGCCCGTCTGGCAGGAGGCAACCATGCTGCTGCTGGGGCCGCTGCCGGGCCTCGCGCTCGCCGTGGCTCTGAATTGGCTCTACGAGCCGGCGCCCGGCACCGAGCTCTACGTGCTGGTCTTGATGCTGGCCTACGTCAATGCGTTCAATCTGTTGCCGGTGACGCCGCTGGACGGGGGCCGGCTGGTCGACCTCTTGTTCTTCGCCCGCCAACCCTATCTCGCCGCCGGCTTCCAGCTGCTGGCCGGGTGTGCGCTTGCAGCGTATGCGTGGTTCAACGCGCGCTGGGTGATCGGCATCTTCGGCGTCATAATGCTGCTCGGGGTGTCTTACACGTACCACGAGGCGAAGCGGGGCGTCCGGCTGCGCGCCGAGGGCCTTGAGCTGCCCGACGAGATCGATCGGCTCAGCGACGCGCAGCGCCGGCTGCTGTTCGCACGCGCCGTGCCGCGCGTCGCCCAGGACCAGCGCAATGCGGCGAGCCTCGCGGCTCAGTTTCGGGCCGTCTACGAGCACATGATGGCCCGTCGCCCGTCCGTCGTCACCACAGTTCTGTTCGTGGCGCTCTATCTGTCGGGATTCGCCGCCTATGCTGTCGTCATCTACGGCGAGCAGCCGCTGGCCGTTGCCGACGCTGCCGACGAGCGCGGGCACTTCGCAACTGTTCGCGGCAACAGGGATAAAGCTCTGGCCGAGTACATGAAGGCGCTCGCGATCCGCGAAGGCTACGCCGCCAAGCATCCGACCCGCGTCGAGGCCCAGTATGCGCTCTCGCGCAGCTACGAACGTCTGGAATTCCATGTGCCGGCAGCGCAGCGCCTGGAGTATCTGAAGAAAGTGGTGGAGATCAGGGAGAAGCTGGTCGAGCGCGAGCCGTTGGCGGTGAAGTGGCAATACGGGCTGTCCCAGGCGTACGACCGCTTGGCCGGCTACTACAGCGGCAGCATGCCTGAGCAGGCGCTGGCGCACCAGCGCAAGGCGATCGCCCTGCAGGAGGGAGCCATCGCCAGGGACTGGCGCGGCCGGCTCGGAGGCTGGTGGAGCTATGAGCGCGACGCGAAAATCGAAAAGGGCACTCTCGCCGCGCACCACATAGACGCCGGCGGACTGCTGATGCGCCTGGCGCAGCCCCGCGAGGCTGTGAAGCACTACAGGTCCGCGCTCTCGATCCATGACGGGATCGGCTCGAGCGAGGGCGTGCTGGCGCTCGTCCACCACGGCTTGGGCGAGGCTCTGGCTGCTGCTGGGGACCGCGCTGACGCCGTCGAGCATCTCCGCAAGGCAGCGAGCGCCTTCCACAAGGAGATTGACGCCGAAGGCCAGCTTGCCGGATTTACGATGTGGCAGTTGGACCAGCTCGTTCACCGGCTGGGCCCGCTCCTGCTCGATCTCGGACGCGAGTCGGAGGCGCTCGAGGTCTATCGCGCGGCCCTAGCCACCAGCGAAAAGCATACTTTGCATAGAGAGAAGCAGGAGGCCGGCGAGAAGGCCAACGAGAAGGCCGGCCAGTCGGGTTCGGTTGCGGCTGGGGCGCTCCAGTACGTGTCCAGGCACGCGCTGTACGCACGCGAGTTCGCCAAGGCCCTGGCGGCCGCCGAGCGCAGCCTGTCTCTGGCTCCGGGCAACCGCCAAGTGGAGGCCTGTCGCGCCCACGCCCTCATGCTGCTCGACCGCGCCGACGAGGCGAAAACGGCCTATCTGGCCCACAAGGGTCAGCCGGCGGTTGCCCACAAGACCTGGGCGCAGGTCGTCTCCGAGGACTTTGCGAGTCTCAAGCGCGCGGGGCTCGCACACCCGATGATGGCCGAGATCGAAAAGCTGCTCGGGCTATAGGTTGGCCGCGGGGGAGGGGCGCATGAGCGGACTGCCGCGCTTCCCCCTCACGTCCGGCACCGGCCCCGGCGCTCCTTCGTAAGCTCGCCGTGCACCTTGCTGCTCAAGGCGCGGGTGCGGGAGGCCTGATCGGGTGACATCCCCGGCACCGGGCCGCCCAGCTTCCTCGACACCGAGCTCAGCTCGTCCACCGCCTGGCTCAGCTCACCGCAGGTGAGCTGCCTCTTCAGGGCACGGTAGGCGAACAGGCGCGTGCCGTTGCCATAGACATCGGGCGGCGGCCGCTCGCCGATCCAGCCGCGGTCCGGGCTCTCGATCATGGTCTTGAGCACCAACTTGCACTCGTTCGCGCTGCCGCAGCCCCTCTTTTCCGGCTCCGGCGACGGGGCCATGGTGGCGCGCGGGTGACCGGACGGGGGCGCATCCGGCGCCAGCAACTGGCCGAAGATGCTCGTGTCGCTCGCTGGCCCCGTGCATCCGGCAAGCAGCAGGAGCCCGGCAACGGCAGCGAGCCGGCCACGTTTCGCGGCGCGCCGGCGATGAGCACTAAGCACGTCAGCACTCCCCCTCACGAAGCCTGTCCCTATGACTTCGCCGCTTGGTGTTCGTCTCACTATTCTCGCCCGGATTTTGATCGTAGTTAGGCGGCAGGCCGGGTGCAAGAACCTAAAACTGCGCCGCTGCCGTCGCGGAAGGGCGCAGCGGACAATCACCGCAGTCGTGCGGCTGAACGGTAACGGCCATCATCTGTGGATGGCCGCTATGCCATGCTCGGCCATCCAATGGCCGCTAAGCGCGGAGCTATGACACGTGACTTTTACCAATGTGGGCGTTGTGGGGGGTGGCGCGTGGGGCACAGCGCTCGCCCAAACCGTGTGCCGCGCCGGGCGCAGCACTTTGCTCTGGGCACGCGAGCCCGAGGTGGTTGCCGAAATCGCGGCCCGCCGCACCAACACGCCGTTCCTGCCGGGTGTCACGCTCGACCCCCGCTTGCAGGCGACGGCTGCCCTGGCCGACGTCACCGCCTGCGATGTGGTGCTCATGGTGGCACCGGCGCAGCACGTGCGCGCCACGGGCGCCGCACTGGCGCCGCATCTGGCACCGGACAAACCGGTGGTCATCTGCGCCAAGGGCCTGGAGCAGGCGACGGCGAAGCTCCTGGCGGAGGTGCTGGGCGAAGCCTTGCCGCAAGCGATGCTCGCCGTCCTGTCGGGGCCGAGCTTCGCCGCCGACGTGGTGCGCGGGCTGCCGACGGCTCTGACGCTGGCCTGCGCCGACGAAGCCGTGGGACAGCGGCTGGCCGAGACGCTGAGCAGCCGGCCGTTCCGCATCTATCGCTCGCCCGATCTGGTCGGCGTGCAGCTGGGCGGCGCCATCAAGAATGTGCTCGCCATTGCCGCCGGCATCGTCGAGGGCAAAGCGCTGGGCGCCAGCGCCCACGCCGCGCTGGTGGCCCGCGGCTTCGCCGAGATGCGCCGGCTCGGCGAGGCGCTGGGCGCACGGTCGGAGACCCTGATGGGCCTCTCAGGCCTGGGCGACCTGCTCCTCACCTGCGGCAGCCCGCAATCGCGCAACATGAGCCTCGGCCGCGCCCTGGGCCAGGGCCAGGATCTCGCCGCCATCCTCGCCGGCCGCCGCTCGGTGGCCGAGGGTGTCTACACGGCCGCCGCCGTCGTCAAGGCTGCGGCCGGGAAGGGCATCGACATGCCGATCGCGCAAGCCGTGCACGCCATCGTCGAAGGCCGTCAGACCGTCGATCAGGCCATCGACGCGCTCCTGTCCCGGCCGCTGCGGGCAGAAGGGTAGCTGCTCGGGTGTCGGGTTTCGGCAGTCGGGTGTCGGGCTTGCGACTTTACGACGCCCGACGCCCGATCCTAGGCCACTTTCCAGTTGATGTGGATCGGCGCCCTGCCGCTGGGGTGGGTCGCGCCGCTGGTCGCAGTCGCCGACATGTCCCCCTCCCCCTTGTGGGG
>JBAPMW010000289.1:0-1569 GCA_049278815.1 Hyphomicrobiaceae bacterium | reverse complement strand
GCCCAAAGCCACAGGCCGGGGTGACGACACATGCAAAACGACTAGGCACCTGAGAGTCTACACTCGGAGCTTGACAAGCGACGGGTCATAGGAGGGCGGGTCAGCGCGAAGCCCGTAATGCGCCATTGCGCTTGTATAGCGGCGGATTACGCTTCGCTCTCAAGAAAGACACGAAAATTCCGTGCAGAATCAACGGCCGGCTTCTCGCGTCTTTCCTGCCCCCCGCATTCTGGGCGCGCCCCGGTTGGGAGGCTAATCCGCCCTACGGGTCACGCCCCTACAGCGCCTCAACGATCGTCACATTGGCCATCCCGCCGCCCTCGCACATGGTCTGCAGGCCATACCGTAGCCCGCGCGCCTTGAGCGCGTGCACCAGCGTCGCCATCAGCTTGGTGCCGGAGGCGCCCAAGGGGTGGCCCAGCGCGATGGCGCCGCCGTTGACGTTGAGCCTGTCGGGGTCGGCGCCCACCTCCCTGAGCCAGGCCAGCGGCACCGGGGCGAAGGCCTCGTTGACCTCGTAGAGATCGATGTCGCCGATCCTCATGCCGGCCCTCGATAGAGCGCGCCGGGTGGCGGGGATCGGCTCCTCCAGCATGATGACGGGATCGCCGGCGGTGACCGTCAGGTGGTGGATGCGGGCGAGCGGCTTGAGGTTGTGCTGCTTCAAGGCGCGCTCGTTCACCACCAGGGCGCCGGAGGCGCCGTCGCAGATCTGGCTGGCGTTGGCGGCGGAGATGACGCCGCCCTCAGCCAAGAGCTTCACCGAGCCGATCCCCTCCAACGTGGCGTCGAAGCGGATGCCCTCGTCGGTGACGTGCTGGCCCTCCTCGATGGCGAGAGGCACGATCTCGGCCCTGAACGCGCCGGCCTCGGTGGCCGTGGCGGCGAGCTGGTGGCTCAGAAGCGCGAACCGGTCGAGCTCGTCGCGCTTGAAGCCGTACTTGTCGGCCATCATCTGGGCGCCGGTGAACTGGCTGAAGTCCTTCACGCCGAAGCGCTGCTGGATGCGGGCACTGAACGGGCCGGTGCCGATGCCCTCCTTGCGGTGCAGGGCAAAGCTGGAGCCCATGGGCACGCGCGTCATGCTCTCCACGCCGCCCGCGATCACCACATCCTGCGTGCCCGACATCACCGCCTGGGCCGCGAAATGCAGGGCCTGCTGCGACGAGCCGCATTGCCGGTCGATGGTCACGCCGGGGATGGAGCTCGGCAGCTTGGACGCCATAATGACGTTGCGGGCCAGTGCGTAGGTCTGCTCGCCGGCCTGGCTGACGCAACCGACGATCACGTCCTCCACCGCCGCCGGATCGATGCCGGTGCGGGTGACCAGCGCGTTCAGGACCTCGGCGCCCATGTCGGCCGGATGCCATCCCGCCAGCTTGCCGCCCCGGCGCCCGCCCGCGGTGCGGACGGCATCGACAATGTAGGCCTCGGCCATGGTGGCGCCTCTCCCTGTGGAATTGTGGACTGGAGGCATGTTGCACGCGCGTGCACTCTAACTCAACGATCTGCCAAAGAGGATCCTTGCGAGAACGCCGTCTTGAACGACCGAAGAATGTGCACTACTGT
>JBAPMW010000288.1:0-2427 GCA_049278815.1 Hyphomicrobiaceae bacterium | reverse complement strand
CGGGGGCGCTGGGCCTTATCGTGCACGGCGTGTGGACCGTCTCGGTCCACCTCGTCCGGGCGGTCATGCGCCCTGTCGTCGCGCTGGCGTCGCGGCCCAACATCGGCGGTCCCCTGGCGTTCGCGGGGGCCATCGCGCTCGGCGCCGGCATCGGGCGCGCTCGGGGCGTTGGTCTCGACCGGGAGGCGGGGGCGACGCTCCTCATCGGCGCCGTCCTCATGCTGTGCCTGCTGCCGATGCTTGGGCGCCGCACCACGTGGCGCCCGCCCCTGCTGCTGCGGCGGGTCGCTGGCTGGGCTGCGGGGCTGGCGATTCTGGTGGGCGGAGTGGCGTGGCTCGCAAGCGCTGGCGGCATTGCCGGGCTCGGCAAGCTCGCCAGTCTCGACGGGTTGCCGCTGATCGGCGCCGGCAAGACCGTGCGGGGGGTGGGCTATGCGGAAGGCGGCGACCGCCTGCGGATTGCCGACACGATGGTGCGGCTGGCCGGCATCGACGCCCCCGAGGCGGCGCAGCAATGCAGCAGGGCCGGCAAGTCGTGGCGCTGCGGCGCGGCTGCGGAATCCGCGCTGGGGCGACTCGTCAACGGCCGCCGGGTGAAATGCAGCTTGAGCGGCAGCGACGACGCCGGCCGGGCGCTCGGCCGCTGCACGGTCGCAGGCAAGGACGTGGGCGCCGAGCTGGTGCGCCGGGGCCATGTGTTCGCCGAGGGCGGCCTGCTGCCGCGCTACGGCAGCGAGGAGAGCGAGGCGCGTGCGGCCAAGGCCGGCCTGTGGAACGGTGATGCGGAGCGCCCCGCCGACTGGCGCGCCAAGGTCTGGGAGGACGCCAAGGGCCGGTCGCCCGAGGGATGCCCGATCAAGGGACAGGTCTCGGGCTCGGCCCGGTTCTATGTGCTGCCGTGGTCGCCGGACTACGAGCGCGCGCGGGCGCAGAAGACCCGCGGGGAGCGCTGGTTCTGCTCCGAGCAGGAGGCCGTGGCGGCCGGGTTCAAGGCGAGGGGGTAGAGTTGGGGCACAACAGATGCCGCGATCGGCAGGGCTCGTGACGCGTCGCGTCTCACCTGCGCTCACGCCACGCCCGCAGCCGGTGCGCCAGCAGGATTGTCGCGGCGGCGAGGCCACCCAGAGCGAGCGTCAGCAGCGCCATGAACACCAGCACCGGCGCGAACGCCCAGACGGCCATCCCGGCCAGCACAATGGCCGTAACGGCGAGCCAGAGGCGCAGGAGCCTCACGGCGACCGCCGCGCGAAGCGATAGCCCGCGGCAGCCCACACGAGGCCGAGCACAAGCTGGGCGATGAAGATGCCGGCCACCGCGCGCGCTGGCGTTGCGACTCCGGGCACGCCAAGCCATGCCGCCACATAGACGGCCGCCGTCCCCGCAGCGGAGGCCGCGAAGGCGGCAACGGGGATCTTTTGCCATTGGTCGGCGCTGCGGCCCATCCAGAACGCCACCACGATCGCCACCGGGTTCAGGAGCGCGGTGAGAAGCACGACGTTGAGGTCGACCGGCATCGGCATCGTGCTCACCGTGTGATTGGGTCAGACTCTGACCCAAGGCAGTAGGGCAATAGGGCAATAGGGCAATAGAAGAAATTGCTTGCGGGATAGCTCTGGCGCGATCATTCATGAGGAGCGCCATACGGCAGGCACTTCCCCCTTACTGCCTTACTGCCTTACTGCCCTACTGCCCTATTGCCCTATTGCCTTACTGCCCTATTGCCCCCTTTTGCAGCTTCTCCTCCTCGTACTGGATGAACCAACCGATCATCTGCCGCCACAGCGCCTCGCACAGGTCGGGCGACACGCCCTCCCCGGCGGCGCGGGCGCGCACCTTGTCGATGACCTGCTGGTTGCGCCAGGGCACGTTCGCTTCCTGCCCGGCCCCCAGCTTGAGCTGCCAGGCACGCTCGACATAGCCGAAGCGCTCGGCGATCAGCGCCACCAGGGCGGCATCGATGCGGTCGATCTCCTGGCGCACATGGCCGAGATCGGCGCAGTCGCTGGGCTTGCGTGGCGGCATGGTCATGGTCGGCTCATCAAGGAGGATGACGGTCGGACTTAAGCCCTGGTCCGGCCGTTTGGCAACCCTCCCGCCCCTGCCTGCCCGTGACCGGGCCCGAGCCAGGCGGCCGCATACCGCGGCAAGGATGTCGCAGCCTCGGCTATCCAAGGTTCTCTCTCGGAGAGGAGGTTCCCGCGAATCTCGGCAGCGGATAAAGGCGAACGTCGGGATCAAAGCTACAGGTGCTCCCCCGGGGGCGGAAACAATGCTGATGCGCGTGCGCGACGACGAGGCCGTGGATACGAGGCTTGAGGAGCTCGTCTCCATCTTTGCGAGGAACCCGCGCAACGCGCTCGCAAACGGGGGCCCCGATCTGGAACCGCTGCCGTGGGACGGATTGGGCTGGAGCGGCGAGGACCTTCG
>JBAPMW010000287.1:0-5845 GCA_049278815.1 Hyphomicrobiaceae bacterium | reverse complement strand
GACGGTTGAGAGGCCGGAGTGAAAACGGAGAGGTATGGCCGCGTTGGTACCCCCCACCCCTAGCCCCTCCCCGCAAGGGGGAGGGGGATATGTCGGCGCATGCGAACGCGGGTGCGGCCCACCCCAGCGCCGCCAGCATGAGCGCTTTCGTCCGTGATCTGCGCGGTCGGGCATGCGGCGGGTCCGATCCACATCGACCGGAAAGCGCGCTAGTACCCGACGCTGACCGCCATGCCTGGCGGCAAGGTGGCCTTACGTTTGTCGCCGTTGCAGGCGATAACGATCCGGCGCGCGCCGCCGCGAGCCGTTCACCGGGAGAGCTCGATGACCATCCGCCGCCACAACCCGCCCACCGTGCATTCGCCCGCCGGCCGTTACAGCCACGTCACCGTGCATCCCCTCGGCAGCGGGCTGAAGCGCGTGGTGCTGGCCGGCCAGGTCGGCGTGAAGCCCGACGGGGCAATCGCCGGCGACCTCGCGGCGCAGATCGAGCAGGCCTGGGACAATCTGCTCGCATGCCTCGCCTCGGAGAGCCTCGGACCGGAGCATCTTGTGAAGATCGTGTATTTCACCACCGTGAGCACGCCGGACGCGCTCAAGCTGTCGCGCGAGATTCGCGCGCGCAAGCTCGGCGATATCGCGCCATCCTCGACCTTCCTGGTGATCGCGGGGCTCGCTGGGCCGGACTACAAGGTCGAGATCGAAGGCGAGGCCGTGGGGCCGGAGTAGCCGCGAGCCGCCTTCTGAGCGTGCCGCTGCGCATGGGTCGCAAGAGCATGAGCAACGCCACGGCGACCGCTCCGATCGCAGCCAGTCTCGATCCACACCCCTGCCCTGTCCGCAGCGACGTTGGCCGGCGCGAGCCGCTTGTCTAACGTCGCCGCAACGAAAAAGACGTGCCGGGGAGCGAGGGGAGGGCAAGACGATGACGGTCGGCCGTGGCGCGACTTGACCGCGCAATGCAGGCCTTCGGTCCTGGCGCCGTTTCGGGTTCGCAACTTCCGCATCCAATGGCCTTCCGACCTGCTGACCTCCTGTGCCTTCGAGATGGAAGCACTCATTCTGGGCTGGTACGTGCTGGTCGAGACCGGCTCGGTGCTGCTGCTCTCGCTGTTCGGGGCCCTGCTCTACGTCGGCACTCTGATGGCCCCCTTCTTCGGTGTCGTCGGCGACAGGATCGGCCACCGAAACCTGCTGTGTGCCATGCGCGGCTTCTATACGGCGTTGGCGGCGGTCCTCCTGGCGGTTGCGTTTGCCGCTGCACTCAACCCGCTTGTCGTCTTTTGCATCGCCGGGCTGATGGGGTTGGTGCGTTCCTCCGATCTGGGCGTGCGCGGGGCGCTCGTTGCGCACACCGTCGCGGCTGAGCAGCTGGTCGGTGCCTTGGGCATCTCCCGTACGACCTCGGACGCTGCCCGTGTCATGGGGGCGCTGGCAGGTGCCGGCCTGTTCGCCGGCTTTGGCATCGTTGCGGCTTACGTCGCGGTGACCGGCCTCTACGCGCTGGGACTGTTGCTGGTGCTCGCAATGGACCGGCCGGGAGGCGCTCGCATTGCCTCCGCCGGGTCGGCTGCCGAGGCGAACGGGACGCGATTGCCCGAGACGCGGCCTTCGCATTGGCGCGACCTGGCGGAAGGCCTCATGCTGGTGTGGTCGACGCCGGCGCTGCTGGCCTGCATGCTGCTGGCGGTTCTGGTCAACCTCTTCGCGTTCCCGCTCTCCATCCAGCTGCTGCCCTACGTCGCCAGGGAGGTCTATGGCGTCGACGAGACGGGGCTCGGCTGTCTGGTGGCGAGCTTCGCCGTGGGCGCCCTGCTGGGCTCTGTGGCGGTGAGCGTGCGCCGCGGCAGCGCTCCGGGGCGGACGATGATCGTCGCGTGCGTGGCCTGGTTCGTGTGCCTGCTGGCGTTCGTGCAGATGCAGACGCTGTGGACCGGGGCTGCCGCGCTCGCACTGGCCGGGTTCGCGCAGAGCCTTTGCCTGGTGACCCTGGCTGTGCTGGTGCTGGGCATTGCCGGTGAGAGGTTCGGGGGCCGCATCATGGGCGTGCGCATGCTGGCCATCTACGGGCTGCCGCTCGGCGTGCTCCTCGGTGGCGCGCTGATCGACGCGATCGGCTTTCGCGCCATGGGCACGCTGTACGCCCTGATCGGCATCGCTTTGACGCTTGGCATCGCGTTGCTCTGGCGCGCCGACCTGTGGCGCGCCTCTCTCGCGGAGAATGCCCGGTAAGCGGGACATGCCGGGCTGGCTATTCGGGGAGTCTGACCGACCTGAAGGCCCGACTCCCGTCCGGGTCTCATCGCTCGCTTTCGGGAAAAGCCTTCCCCAGGGTTAGTGATTGTCCCGATTTGGGCCGCACGACTTCTCAGATATCTGCCTGCCATCGTGAAAACACCCGCCGGAGCCACCATGCGCGTCCTGCTCGTCATCGCGATCTTCGCGGCTGAGATGGTGGCAGCGAGCCCGTCCGCTGACGCTGCTCGCAAATACACGCGCGGCACAAAGCTCCGATGCCATGCGGTACACCCGCCGCGCGCGTGGAGGGTTGCGCCGCCGTGCCGGGCGTCGCGATACAGTCCTTATGACCCCGCCGGCGAGTTCCGAGGCTTCCCAGGCTGGGCCCGCAAGGCGTTCACCAACCTGCGCAATTAGCGCTGTGCATCCGGTGCGCATTCTCTCGCCCGGCGTGGCTGCAGGACCATCGGCGCGAGAGCGTTGGCTTTAGCGATGGCACTCGACGCTGGCTTGACAAAGCGTGCCCGCGTGCCAACTTAAACAGCATGAACAAAGCGCTGGCATACTTTCTGCGGACCCGTACGGTCGCAGTTGTCTAATCCCGCCCGGGTCGTACTTGCGACCGAGCGTGGAGTGCCTGCAGCCTTCCCCTTCCATGACCTGCCGTCGAAGCACGTTCCCCAATACGGGCGCGTGCTTCGAGCAATGTCCAAAGTTCGTCCAGGAGGCGAGTGGTCGTCATGACCCAGTCACAGCACGAAGCAGAGACGATGCCGGCCATCATCGTCAGCGAATTCGATTACAATCGGCTCACAAGCCTCGCGGCCATAGTTGGCCATCGCACACCGGACGTCGCAAGCGTGCTCCAGTCCGAGATGAACCGGGCGCGGGTGGTTTCCGCCGCCGTACTTCCAGCTGCAGTCGTGCAGATGGGCTCGACGGTGGAGTTCAGCTCCGACACAGGGCAGCGGAAAAGGGTTGAGCTGGTGTTTCCAGGAGACGCCGATATCGCAGCTGGCCGCATCTCCATCCTCACTCCCATCGGCACCGCGCTCATCGGTCTCTCCCCGGGCCAGTCCATTGCATGGGCGGCGCGCGACGGGCGCAGGCATCGGCTGACCGTGCTCAGCGTCGAGCCGCCGGATGCATCGGCTGCAGGCGGTTGAGCTCGCGCTGCCGGAAGACGACGCCATCACTCCGCTTTGTCTGCTCGCGCGCATTCGGCGCAGGCGATTGCATGCCCGATTTTGCCGGCACGTCCGGCCTCGGTCAGCACCCAGGGCCGCTCGATGAACGGCGGCCGATGGCGGACGTGCTGCCGATGGCCGCAAGACAGCTCAGCGACCCAGTTCTTCTCCTCGTCCTGGTGGTAGCCGACGATCGTGCGTGGGCGCGGGTAGACGAGAGCGCCGCTCGGGCCACGGACGGCAGCCTCCGTCAAGTGCGCCGGCTCCGTTCGTCCTCTCGCGAGAATGTGGATCACCGTTTCGCCGGCGGCGATGAGGTAGTCGGCGACGATCCGGCGGTGACATCGCCACCACACAGCCTCGGCGCACATGACGGCGCATCGCTGCGCATGTCCGATCTCCCGAAGCTTGTGCAGGCCTGCCTTGAATTCGTCGCTCATGGCGTAGTCGGCGTAATTGTGGAAGCTCTCGTTCTGCCAGAAGCCGTTGACCGTCGGCGGAACCTGACCGTGCCTGCGCAGGCCTCCGAGCTCGGGAATGTGAATGTAGTCGAGCTTGAATGCGCTGAGCGCCGCGGGAAGCACATCGCGATTGTACTGGGGGTTCTTGCGTGAGCGGGGCACCGACCGGACATCGGCCACCAGCTCGACATCGACGTCCGTCAACGAGGTAACGAGCTCCTCGATTGCACGCGTCGAATGGCCGACCGTGAAGAAGGGGTTTGCCATGCTTTCCGCAGCCCAGGCTTGTCCAGAACTATCGGACGAGCGAGGAGATTGCGCAACCCTGTGCCTCAGCGTGCGCAAATTACCCGCTATGCGGCCGTGGTCGCCGCGCGCAGGGGTCGCAAGCGTGAGCTGAGCGCCCCCCAAAAAGGCTCCTCCCCCTATCGCCGGAGATTGGCTCACCGGCGCCAGGGGGAGGAGGAAAACGCCACGGGACTTGGGCATCCGCCCAAGTCCCTGGCGCCGTTCACCCGGCGTTCGATGCCAACGCGGAAGGTGACGCCGAAGCGCCCGGCGATCTCCTGCGCCTCGGCCATCATCTTGATCGAGAGCCCACGCAGGCAGGGCTCCGTCGCGACGATGTCGAGCGTGGCACGGGTCAGCGCGCTGATCGGATTGAAGCAGAGGTTGCCCCACAGCTTGAGCCAGATCTCGCTGCGGATGTCGGCAAGCACCGGCGCCTCGAAGCCGGCCCGCTCCAGCACGTTGGCGAGGCGCACGCAACGCTCGGAGATGCTGCCGACGGGCTCGCCGAGGGCGAACTTGCGGCCGTAGGTGTGCCGCACCACGCCCGGCTCGACGATCGCGCCTGCGGCCAGCGACAGCCCGAGGATGGCATCGCCGGGCCGTGCCAGCGCCAGCAGCACCGCCTGGTTGGCCTGGCTGCCGGAGCAGGGCTGCACGTTGGCGAATTTGCATTCGAACAGCTGCTTGGCGCGCTCGATGGCCAGTGTCTCAGCCTCGTCCACGTGCTGGCAGCCGCCGTAGTAGCGCCGGCCAGGATAGCCCTCGGCGTACTTGTTGGTGAGCGGCGAGCCGGTGGCCTCCAGAAGGGGATGATGTTGGAGGGGCCGATGCGGCTGAAGATCTCCGGGTGCTTGTCGAAGACCGCCTGCGTATGACGCAGGGCCTTCTGGTAGTATTCGGCAAGCTCCGCGGCGGGGGCGCCTCGCGACGGCATCCTGATCGTCTGCTCGCCTGGGCCGGTTTCCGGCCGTTCGCCGTCCTCGCTCCGCACCTGGATGTCTCCGCTATCGAGCTTGCTGTAGATCAGCCACCGGGCTTGCTGGCTCTGGCCGTCGGAAGGCGGCAGCTGCGAGCATTGGTTCGAGGTGAAGATCACCAGGCCGGCTTCTTGCCAATCGTGGGGAATGCGTAGGTCTTCAGTGTGTTGATCCACTGTGCCGGGCCGATGCCCAACTCGCGGCGCTTGCTCTTCACCGTGCCGCGCCACACCCAAACGGCCGAACCATCTATCGCCTGTAGCCGGAGGCCGCCCCCGTCTTCGTAGCGTCCCGTCCGGCCCTCCTTGATGACGGCCTCGACGAACTTGGCGTTCAGCCGGTTCGATTCCCTCACCATGTCGCGCCCCTCCGCTCTATCCCCCAATCGGCGCGCGGTGTCGAGCCTTGCTGCCCGGTCGTGATGCCTCTTGAGGCGATGTCAGACACGAAAAACCCCGGCTTTACCAGGGCTTGTGCGTCGTCTTCCGTCGTCCTGAGCTGTCGTGATTTTGAAGGGGCTGGCGGAGGGAGTGTCCTAGAGAGTTTTATTTGATATCAGATGCTTACGCACCTGTATCGAGCGTCCCCACACAATGCCCCGCTGGCTGACAGTCGCTGATCTGAGACGCTAGGTGCTGTCGCGACATGCCGCGACAGGTCGCGGCTCGCCTCGACTTTGCCACGTTCTCTG
>JBAPMW010000286.1:0-3124 GCA_049278815.1 Hyphomicrobiaceae bacterium | reverse complement strand
CTTGACCGCCTCGATCGGGCCGACGCCGTCGACCACGAGCACGGGCACCACGAAATAGGTTATCGCCGCCCAGGCCACCTCGAGCAGCCCGCCGAGAAGGGAGCCGATAAATCCGAGCCGGTCGCGCAGCGCGTTCTGCAGCATGTTGAGGAGGAGCCCGACCGTCGAGGCCACCAGCGCCCAGGCGAGGATCTGCGGCAGCCGCCCCACCGCCGTAGCGAGCCCCGCGCGCAGCGACGGCGCGCGGCCCGCGAGCGCCTCCAGCGTGCAGAACACCAGCGCCGCGTTGAAGAAGATGCCGATGAAGGCGCACACGAAGTAGATGCCGAAGAACACCGCGTAGGCGATCGGCTGCTGGAGATTGATCTCGATGTCGAACCCTTTCGGGAGCCCGTCGCCGTAAGAAACGACCCCGCCGGCGTAAATCGACAGCGCGATCGCTCCGAACAGGGCCAGAAAGGCGACGAGCGAAAATACCGGGAGAACGAGAAGCTTGGGATAGAGCTTGAGGACGGACCAGCTGGCCTTGGCAATCTCCCAACCGCGTGCAAAGCGCTCGAACATGAGGCGGACCCACCAATCGATCAACCAAGTCCCCACCATCCGAGGATGGCACCTTGAATCAACAATACACCCAGCCAATGGCCGCCGTCGATCACCGTAAGCAAGCGCCGCTCGCCCTGGAAGGCGTGGTTGACGGCCATGGCGGTGATGACGAACCCGAGCCACAGGAAGAAGCCGGAGATCATGCCGGACCGCAACGACATCTCCGTGCCGCCGCGCGCCAGATGCACGAGCACGCCGGAGAGCATCAGGGCCATGATCAGGAGGGCGATGAAGGAGACGATGAACGGCACCGGGCTCGGGCCGGTCCTCGCCTTCGCCTCGGCCTCCGACAGGCCGCGTGCGGCCATCCACTGCCTGCCGAGCAGTCCATACCAGACCGCGCCGAAGGCGAAGCCGGCGATGGCGGCGATGAGGATTGCCAGGTATTTGCCCGGGCTCAGGGCCGACAGCATGGCGCCTCCTTTCTGCATCGGAGCCGAGCCCGGGATTGGGCTCGTCCAGCCTCGTCACCGACGGGGCGCGCGCCGCTTTATATCAGGCGCCACACGCAGGTGTGCTTGATCTCCATATCCTCCAGGTCTCGCGTCACAGGCACCGAGTATTCGGCCACGGGAGCGAAGCGCTCCCTGGGGAAGTAGCTGCGGCGCGGATCGCCGACGAGCACCGCGGCACCCTGTGTGCGCACCGCCTCGATGCATGCGAGCACCCGCTCGGCCAGCGTCCGCTCGTAGAACAGGTCGCCGACCAGGACGAGGTCGAAGCCGGACGGCGGCGTGGCGAGGAGGTCGTCGCCGGTCGCCTCCAGGGCCACATCGTTGGCCGCTGCGTTGAGGCGGATGGCTGCCAGGGCGAACCGGTCGGTGTCGGCGGCCAGCACGCGCGCCGCGCTGGCCTTCATGGCCGCGATGCCGCCAAGGCCGGAGCCGGCGCCCAGGTCGAGCACGCGGCGCCCTGCCGCCAGGGCCGGGTTGTCCAGCACGTAGCGCGCCAGCGCCTGGCCGCCGGCCCAGGCGAACGCCCACCAGGGCGGCGGCACGTTCATGCGGCCCAGCTCCTCCTCGGTCTGGCGCCAGATGGCGAGCGACTCCTCGGCCAGGTGCAGCCAGATCTCCGGCACCAGCGGCACGGCAAGCAACCGGGTGTTGGCTAAGATGAACTGCGCGTGCGTCATGCGTCGCGGGACCTGGCTGGCGGGCTGAGGCGATTGAAACGGGGCAACAATAGTCCGGATCTCGTGTGTGTTGCCCAGGAGATCGACGACCCGATCGCCAAGTGCGGCGAGGCCGGCAGGTCGGCGGGCAGGCGACAGCGCCAGTGGAGGGCGGGGGCATTTTGCGGTGGACGAACTGTCAGTCGGGGGGCATTCTCGCATGCCGCTACACTACGCCGCTTGCCGCACAACCGGGCATGGGCTTTGATGCGCCGCAAGGTGCGCCGTGCGCCGCACCGCAAATCCGGACCTCGCATGCCCCGCCCATCCGTACCGTTCATTCTTGGCTGGGAGGAGTGGGTCACGCTTCCCGAGCTCGGCTTGGGCGCCATCAAGGCGAAGGTCGATACGGGCGCGCGCACCTCGGCGCTGCATGCATCCTTCGTGGAGCCATTCGGCCCGCCCGGCTCGCGCCGGGTCCGGTTCGGCGTGCACCCTGTGCCGCGGCGAGCCGATGTCGCCATCGAGTGCACGGCCCGCCTCATCGGCCGGCGCGAGGTGAAGAGCTCCAACGGCGAGCGCGAGCAGCGCTACGTCATCGAGACGCCGATCCGCGTCGGCGACCGGGAATGGCGCATCGAGGTCACCCTCGCCAACCGCGACATGATGAGCTACCCCATGCTGCTGGGGCGGCAGGGGATCCCGCGCGACGGCCTGGTGGACCCCAACGCATCCTTTCTTCAGCCCAAATTGCACTACAAGATCCACGGCTCGTGACGCCCGGAAAGGCCGCGCCGGCCGGTGCCGCCCCAACCGCGGCGGCGTCGCAATAGTTAAAAGCGTTGGAGAGAAGGCCGTGCCGTATCGAAGCTTGCCGCGTTCGATCGCTGCCGTATTGCTCGCCGCCGTGCCCGTGTGTGCCGCCGCGGATGCCGCTGTGGCGGCGGATGCGAAGGAGATGCTGGGCAAGTGGCGCTGGCAGGACTTCACCATCGAGGTGGTGGAGTGCAAGGCGGGCGACATCTGCGCCAGGGTCATCGCCGGGCCGAAGAACGTTGGCCTCGACATGCTCGCCTCCAAGCTCACGGCCAAGGGCAACGACTTGATCGGCCAGATCGCGCACCCCGAGACCAAAGAGATCTACAACACCCGCTTCCAGCGCAAGGACAACGACCGCTGGCGGCTCGACGGCTGCACCGCGTCGCGCGTGTGCCTCACCGGCGAGCTTGTGCGGGTGCGGTGAGGCGTCGTGGGTGGCGCACGCCATTGGCGCAACGCACGCGTATCGGGTGCGCTAGAGCATCTTCCACTTGATGTGGATCGTGCCAGGACCAATCTGCGAAAGCGCTTCCATTGCAGAGCGCTCGACGTGGATAGCGAGGGGAAGGCAGAGCCGCAGCGCCCCCC
>JBAPMW010000285.1:0-7891 GCA_049278815.1 Hyphomicrobiaceae bacterium | reverse complement strand
GCCACAGGGTGTTCTCCGTGCCTGACGAGCAAAAACGGCCGTTGGACGCTGGACGCGCAGGTTGTATGCGGATACATGATACCCTCATAAATTGTAGCATGATTCGCTACACGGCCGGCGAGGGGCTTGGCCATGCGAATGGCCGTCCGAGCCACCGCGACAGGCACAGTGGAGAGACGACCTATTCGTCCCTTCGGTAGCGCTTGAGGTCGCAGAGGATCCCGGCATTGGGTACTGGGTTCCTGGGCTCTGCCAGCCCCGCAACGTGCCTGCAGAGGTCAGCCAGGCGCCTCCTCTCGGCCGGAGGCAGCTCCTCGACCTCCTGGCGCCTCACCAGCAGCAGCAACGCAGCAGCCTTGCCGACTACGCTCATGGTCCGTCCCTCCATTATGGGATGCGTACATACCTAAAAGGGATCATAACAACCAAAAACGCCAGCGCAAGTTGGCTGTTCGGGGATCAACCCATAGTCAAAGGGATGTGCTCACACCCCAACAGCTACGTGCAGCGAGAGCCCTGGTGGGCTGGTCACGGGAGGACTTGGCCAGGGAGTCCGGCATCTCTACCCTTGCCATCAAGAGCTTTGAGACACGGGGGAGCGATCCGAGGCAGACCACGATCTACAAGTGGAGAAGAGCCCTGGAGAAGGCCGGCGTGGTGTTCATCGACAAGGACAGGGACGGTGGGCCTGGGGTGAGGCTCACGGAGTAGAGCGATTCGGGGCCGGGTTGTCCGTAGCTCAGTTGGCGCAAGCTTTGCCTTGCCCGCAGGCACACGAGAAGTCACTTGAAGCAGAGACCGTGACTGACGGCAGGGGGTGCCGAGGACGAGAGCGCTATCGTATGGATCAACTAGGTCTTGACCTAAGGGACTAATTTCATTGGTGGAGCCGAGCGGGATCGAACCGCTGACCTCTTGAATGCCATTCAAGCGCTCTCCCAACTGAGCTACGGCCCCAGGGCCGGGTTTGGGGCGCCCCGGCAGGCGCCTAACTAAGCCGCCCCGCCCGATTGCGCAAGAGGCATGACGCGGACTGCGGTGCCTATGCCGCGGGGCAGTCGGGAAGTTGACATGGACGGCATGAAAGCCCCGGCTGCGGGCAAGTCGGGCGAGACCGGGGCTCAGGTTCTCGTCGATCCGGAGCTTGAACTGACCGGGTAGAAGCCCGGGCTCCTCGCTAAAGCCGGATCTTCCTGGTCCAGCCGTACTTCGTAGGCTTCGCCTGAGGGAGCTTCGTTTGCGGCGGGCGACCCTTGCGCGGGTGGGCTTCGACATAAAGCGCGGCCAGGTCGATCGGCTCTTCTGTCAAGAAGGGGTACATCGCATGCGTCTGGCTCTCCTCTTCAAAGCCTGACGATCGGGGAGCGGCCGCGCTTGGTCGAATACGGCTTGGGAAGACGCGTCTGCCGCGGGCGGCCTGTGCGCGGGTGCTCGGAGACATAAAGCGAAACCAGCTCGATCTGCTCTACGGTCAGGAACGGATAGGCCGCAAGCGTCTTGCGCACGCCCTGCGCGTGCGCAAGAGCGCCAATCAGATACACGGGCACACGCGTGCCCCTGATGCAGGGCTCCCCGCTCAGCACCTCCCGATCGGAGACGACAAGCGCCTCGGCCCGCTCGAGACGCGCCTTCGCCTTGCTCGATCGCTCCGTATGGCTGGAAATGGTCATGCCCAATCATGCCAGATGCGGCGCTCGTTGACCAGCGCCGCTCACGGAATAGTGCCAGCTGGCCTGTAAGCCGGGTTCTGTCTGGAGGTTTCCCTCCGCGACGGCCATTCATCTGGGGCTGGGATTGCTCCCAGCCTCTAGCAACCAACCCGGGCGGCGGCTGAGACCGTGCCTGGTCGCGGAGTTGCCTCCGCGCCCGTGCCGCCCCTATTCGGTTTTGCTCCCGGTGGGGTTTGCCGTGCCGCCTCCGTTGCCGGAGACGCGGTGCGCTCTTACCGCACCCTTTCACCCTTACCCTTCGGCGAGGTTGCCCCCGCTATCCGGGCGGTTTGCTTTCTGTGGCACTTTCCCTGGGGTCGCCCCCGGCGGCCGTTAGCCGCCACCGTCGGTCCCTGGAGCCCGGACTTTCCTCCACCGTGCGCTCGGACCCCATGGGAACCCACGAGGCCCGCTCGCCCGGCAGCGGCCGTCCGGCCAGCTGGCAGGTGCTATAAGGGGGTGCCGCGGCTGCAGGTCAAGGGGAGATCAGGGGGGCGCCACCTCCTTCGCCGCCGCCGAGGCGGGGGCGAAGCCGACGGAGAGCCGGTCGTAGCGGTTGGGCTGGATGGTGTTGAGCGGCACGCGGATGCGGCAGGCGAAGCCGCTGCGGGCGAAGTCGATCACCGGCTCCTCGGTGGGCGTGCTGCCCATGGCGTTGATGAGCGACAGGCCGAAGCCCTGGTGCGAGGCGGGCTCGACCGGCGGGCCGCCGTGCTCCTTCCAGGCGAAGTCCATGTAGGCGGCGGTGCCGCTGCCGCCGAGCGACCAATGGGCGAACACCTCGCCCTTGTCGTTGGAGAGCGCGCCGTACTTGGCGGCGTTGGTGCACAATTCGTGCACGATGAGCGCGAACGTCTGCACCCCCGACGGCCCCAGCGCCACCGGCGGGCCCGAGATGCGCACCCGCTCGGAGAAGCCGGCGATCTCGGCCTTGACCACGTCGCGCAGGTCCGCCCCCTGCCAGCTCGCCTCGGTCAGGAGCTCGTGCGCATGCCCGAGCGCCTGCAGGCGGCCGAGCAGCACCTCGTGCGCCTCCGCCAGCGAGCGGCCGCCGGTCAGGGTGCGCGAGGTGATGGACTGGAACACCGACAGGAGGTTCTTGACCCGGTGGGTCAGCTCCTGCACCAGCGTCAGGAGCCGCTCCTCGGCCTGCTTGCGCTCGTGCACCTCGGCGCGCAGCCGCACGGCCGTTTCCTCCAGCTCGGCGGTGCGGTCGGCGACGCGCTGCTCCAGCAGGTCGCGCGACCGCGCCAGCTCGGCGCGCATGCGGTAGAGCTCGACGAACACCTTGACCTTGGCGCGCAGGATCTCAGGCACGACCGGCGCCAGGATGTAGTCCACAGCCCCCAGCGCATAACCCTCCACCGTCTGCACGTCGTCGGCGAAGGCGGTGACGAAGATGATCGGCGTGTGGCGCGACTTGCGGCGCCCGCGGATCAGCGCCGCCGTCTCCAGGCCCGACATGCCGGGCATGTTGACGTCGAGCAGGATGACGGCGAACTCGCGCTCCATCAGCAGCTTCAGCGCCTCCTCGCCCGACGCGACGCCCACGAGGTTCTGCCCCAGGTCCTCCAGCACCACCTGGTAGGCCAGATGCTTCTCCGGCAGATCGTCGACGACGAGGATGTCGGCGCGCTCTGCACTGGTCATGGCACTGACATGGGGGTTGTCCCTCCGCAGGCTCCCGCGCCCTTCACCGGCGCAGCCAGGAGCGCAGCACGGCCAGCAGACGCTGCGGGTCGACGGGCTTCGACAGATAGTCCCAGGCCCCGGCCTCCACGCAGCGCTCGCGGTCGCCCTTCATCGCCTTGGCCGTGACGGCGATGATCGGCAGGTCGCGGCATATTTTGCGTGCCTCGCGCATGGTGGCGATGCCGTCCATCTCCGGCATCATGATATCCATCAGCACGACGTCGACCCCCGCCGCTGCCATCTTGCGGAGCGCATCGCGGCCGTTCCCCGCCGCCTCCACCACCATGTTGTGCTCCTCCAACACGCTCGTCAGGGCGTATATGTTGCGGCTGTCGTCGTCGACAATCAGCACTTTCCTCCCTTCCAGGGGGGAATCCGACTGATGCAGGTCCTCCAGCACGGCAACCTGCGTCTCGGGGAGGCGCGTGACGCGGCGGTGGGCGTAGAAGGCCACCAGGTCCACCAGCCGGTCGCGCGACAGCACATGCCGCACCGTCAGGGCATCGAGGCTGCGGGCGGTGCGCTCGTCGCCCCACTGTCCGCCGCTGCCCCACACGAGCACGGGCAGGCGCGCGAATGCGGGGCCCGACTCCCGCATGCGGGCGATCCGCGCCAGATCGACGCCGGCCTTGGCGTCGAGGATCACGCAATCGGGGTCCTGGTTGGCGATGGTGGTGAGCATCGTGCCCGGCGTGGCGACGGCGACAGCCAGGTCGTCGCCGTCGATATCGTCGATGACGGCGTCGAGCGCGCCGGCATCCTTGCCGATCGCCACGACCCGCCTCTGCGGCCGCCTGACGGCACCCAGCACCTGCTCCAGCCCGGCGTCCAGGACCGCCTTGGACGGGATCGGCTTGGCGATGAAGGCGCGCGCTCCGGCGTCGAAGGCGCGCTCGCGCGCGTCCTCGGTGGAGACGACGCAGACCGGGATGTGGCGCATCGACAGATCGTTCTTCAGTCGGTCGAGCACGCGCCAGCCGTCCATGTCGGGCAGGACGATGTCGAGAGTGATGAGATCGGGCATGCGATCCCGCGCCAGCGCCAGGGCGCCCGCTCCTTGGGAGGTGACGAGGCCCTTGCTGTGCTTCTCGTGCGCCGCCTCCAGCAGCAGGCGGGCGAAGGTCAGGTCATTCTCGACGATCAGCAGCACCGTATCGCCGGGCTGAATGTTGTGGCGGTCGTCGAAATCCTCGTTGACGAGCAGCGTGGGCTCCGTCTGCTCCTCGGCCAGGACGTCTGCACGGGCCTGCTGCACCGCGCTTTCCAACCGCGCGCCGTCTCCGCCAAGGCCGGCGCCGCCGAGCTCGGGAGCACCCGCTGAGGATGAGGGGCGGGGCAGGCGCGGCGGCGTGTAGTCGGCCGGCAGATAGAGCGTGAAGCTCGAGCCTTGGCCGGGTGTGCTGACGAGCCCGATCTCGCCGCCCAGCAGCCGCGCCAGCTCGCGGCTGATGGCGAGGCCCAGGCCGGTGCCCGCGTACTTCCGGCTGATGCTGCCGTCGGCCTGATGGAAGGCCTCGAAGATGATCTGCTGCTTGTCGCTCGAGATGCCGATGCCGGTGTCGGTGACCTGGAAGGCCACCACCTCGGCGGCGCTGTTGAGCGCCTCGTTGGCGTGGCTCCACCCCCCCCGGGCGGCCTCGATGGTCAGCGTTACGCCGCCCTGGTGCGTGAACTTCAGGGCGTTGGACACGAGATTCTTGAGGATCTGCTGCAGCCTCTTGGCGTCCGTCACCATCGACTTCGGCAGCCGTGGATCGACGCGCAGGTGAAACTCCAGCCCCTTGTCGTCGGCGACGTGGCGGAAGGTGCGATCGAAGTAACGGGAGAGGTCGTCGAAGCGCACCTCGCTCACATCGACGACCACCGTGCCGGAGTCGATCTTCGACAGGTCGAGGATGTCGTTGATCAGCGTCAGCAGGTCGTTGCCGGAGGAATGGATGGTCTTGGCGAAGTCCACCTGCCGCGAGGTGAGATTGCTGTCGCGGTTCTGGCACAGCTGATCGGACAGGATCAGCAGGCTGTTGAGGGGGGTCCTCAGCTCGTGGCTCATGTTGGCCAGGAACTCGGACTTGTACTTCGACGAGCGGTCGAGCTGTATGGCCTTGTCCTCCAGCGCCTGGCGCGCCTGCTCGACCTCGCGGTTCTTGCGCTCCACCTCCTCGTTGCGCTGCGCGAGCAGCATCGCCTTGTCCTGCAGCTCCTCGTTGGTGCGCTGCAATTCCTCCTGCCGCCGCTGCAGCTCGTTGGCGAGCGACTGCGACTGCTTCAAGAGATCCTCGGTGCGCATGTTGGCCTTGATCGTGTTGATCACGATGCCGATGCTCTCGGTGACCTGGTCCAGCAGCGCCTGATGGCTCGGGCTGAAGGGCTCGATCGAGGCCAGCTCCAGCACGCCCTTGGCCTCGTCCTCGAACACGATGGGGAGCACCAGGATGTTGCCCGGCGTCCACTCGGAGAGGCCCGTGACGATGCGCACGGCATTGATCGAGAGGTTCTCCAGCAGCATCTTCTTGCGGGTGAGCGCCACCTGGCCGATCAGGCCCTCGCCCAGCTCCACCGTCTTGCCGTTTGCGCCCTTGCCGTCGGAGGCATAGCTCGCCAGCAGCGTGAGGCGCGGCTCCCTGTCTTCGTGGGTCCCGCGCACGTAGAGCTCCGCCTGCTGGGCGCCCACGACCGGGGCCAGCTCCGAAAGGATGGTCTGCGTCACCGTCACCAGGTCCTTCTGGCCCTGCAGCAGCCGGCTGAATTTGGCGAGGTTGGTCTTGAGCCAGTCCTGCTCGGTGTTCTTGCGCGTGGTGTCGCGCAGGTTGCTGATCATCTCGTTGATGGTGTCTTTGAGCTTGGCAACCTCGCCCTGCGCCTCCACCGTGATCGAGCGGGTCGTGAGGTCGCCCTGGGTCACGGCCACGGCCACGTCGGCGATGGCGCGCACCTGGGTGGTGAGGTTGTCGGCGAGCTGGTTGACGTTCTCGGTCAGCGCCTTCCACGTGCCGGCCGCGCCGGGCACCTTGGCCTGACCGCCAAGGCGGCCCTCCACGCCCACCTCGCGCGCCACCGTCGTGACCTGATCGGCGAAGGTGGCGAGCGTATCGGTCATGCCATTGATCGTGTCGGCCAGCGCCGCGATCTCGCCCTTGGCCTCCACGGTGAGCTTGTGCTTGAGGTCGCCGTCGGCAACAGCGGTCACCACGCGGGCGATGCCGCGCACTTGGTTCGTCAGGTTGGCGGCCATGAAATTGACGTTGTCGGTCAGGTCCTTCCAGGTGCCGGCCACGCCCTGCACCGCGGCCTGGCCGCCGAGCTTGCCCTCGGTGCCCACCTCGCGCGCCACGCGCGTCACCTCGCCGGCGAAGGTGCGCAGCTGGTCCACCATGGTGTTGATGGTGTTCTTCAGCTCCAGGAGCTCGCCCGCCACATCGACGGTGATCTTCTTGGAAAGGTCGCCCATGGCCACCGCCGTGGTCACCTCGGCGATGTTGCGCACCTGGGCCGTCAGGTTGCCGGCCATGGAGTTGACCGAGTCGGTCAGCAGCTTCCAGGTGCCGGCGACGCCCGGCACGTCGGCCTGGCCGCCGAGCTTGCCGTCGGTGCCGACCTCGCGCGCCACCCGCGTCACCTCGGCCGCAAACGAGCGCAGCTGGTCCACCATGGTGTTGATGGTGGCCTTCAACTCAAGGATCTCGCCCTTCACGTCCACGGTGATCTTGCGCGACAGGTCGCCCGCCGCCACCGCCTTGGTGACCTCGGCGATGTTGCGCACTTGGGCCGTCAAATTGCCGGCCATGGAGTTGACGCTCTCAGTCAGGTCTTTCCAAGTGCCCGACACGCCCTGCACGTCGGCCTGGCCGCCGAGCTTGCCCTCGGTGCCCACCTCGCGCGCCACGCGCGTCACCTCCGAAGCGAAGGCGCCGAGCTGGTCCACCATGGTGTTGATGGTGTTCTTCAGCTCAAGCGTCTCGCCCTTCACGTCCACGGTGATCTTGCGCGAAAGCACGCCGTTGGCCACCGCGGTCGTCACGTCGGCGATGTTGCGCACCTGGTCGGTCAGGTTGCCGGCCATCGAGTTGACCGAGTCGGTCAGGTCCTTCCAGGTGCCGGCGACGCCCGGCACGGCGGCCTGTCCGCCAAGCTTGCCCTCGGTGCCCACCTCGCGGGCCACGCGCGTCACCTCCGAGGCGAAGGCGCCGAGCTGGTCCACCATGGTGTTGATGGTGTTCTTGAGCTCCAGCGGCTCGCCCTTCACATCGACGGTGATCTTCTTCGACAGATCGCCGCGCGCCACGGCCGTCGTCACCTCGGCGATGTTGCGCACCTGGCCGGTCAGGTTGCCGGCCATCGAGTTGACGTTCTCGGTCAGGTCCTTCCAGGTCCCCGACACGCCCTGCACGTCGGCCTGGCCGCCGAACTTGCCCTCGGTGCCCACCTCGCGGGCCACGCGCGTCACCTCCGAGGCGAAGGCGCCGAGCTGGTCCACCATGGTGTTGATGGTG
>JBAPMW010000284.1:0-3982 GCA_049278815.1 Hyphomicrobiaceae bacterium | reverse complement strand
GGGTATGCGCCGTGATGAAGGAGGGGCCAAATGGGAAGTCGTATGGCGAGCGCCACGCCTACCTGCCATCCCATTGCTTTCATGCTGCCCTTGTCCCCCCAGCCAGGCCACGCGCACAACCGAAACTCACCACTCACCACTCCCGTCGGGCCGCAGTTTCAGTGGCCGCCAACATCGCCGAAGGGTATGGCAGGGAGCACACCAAGACATTCGTACAATTCTTGCGTGTTTCTCAAGGCTCGTTGAAGGAGCTCGAAACCCACCTTGTCATTGCTCAACAAGTCGGACTGCTGCAATCCGACCAAGCCCGGCACCTACTCCTGGCGAGCGACGAGATCGGTCGCATGCTGCGCGCCTTCATCAGATCGTCGGAGAAGCGAATAGAGAATAGACAATGATCCTTCCCTACTCACTATTCTCTACCCACTATTCACTAGGTGTCAGACCCGCAGGGTCTGACACCTTTACCCGCTGATGTCGTACGCTGCCAGCGCCGCCAGGTTGACGAGGTCGCTGTCCTGGGCGTTGAGGTGGCAGATTTGGACCGAGTGGGTGAGGCTCACCAGCATCGGCCCGATCAGGGTGGCGCCGCCCAGCTCCTTCAGCATCTGGGTGGAGATGGAGGCGGAGTGGAACGCCGGCATCACCAGCACGTTGGCGGTGTCCTTGAGGCGGCAGAATGGGTACTGCTGCAAGGCCTCGCGGTTCAGCGCCACGTCTGCCGCCATGTCGCCGTCGTACTCGAAGTCCACCCCGCGCTTGTCGAGGATCGCCACCGCCTCGCGCACCTTGTCGGAGCGCTCGCCGCGCGGATGGCCGAAGGTGGAGTAGGCGAGGAGCGCAATACGCGGCTCCATGCCGAGGCGCTTGGCCACCCGCGCCGCCTCCTCGGCGATGTCGGCAATCTCCCCGGCGCCCGGCATGTCGGTTACGCTCACGTCGGCCACCAGCACGGCGCGGCCGCGGATGAGCGCGATCGACACGCCGATCACCTTGCGCCCGGCCTTGGCATCGAGCACCAGGCGCACGTTGTCGTAGGCGGTGTGCCAGTTGCGGGTGACGCCCGTCACCATGCCGTCGGCGTGCCCCATGGCCACCATGCACGCGCCGTAGACGTTACGGTCGTTGTTGACGAGGCGCTGGCAGTCGCGCAGCAGGTAGCCCTGGCGCTGGAGGCGCGCATAGAGATACTCCGCGTACTCGTGCCGGCGGTCGTCCCTGCTGGTGTCGTGCGTCTCGATGGCGTCCGTGAACTCGATGCCCGCGACCGCAAACGCCTCCGCGACATTGCCCTCGCGGCCGATCAGCACCGGCTGGCCGAGCCCGAGGTTGAGGAACGCGTTGGCTGCGCGTGCGATCTGCGGCTGCTCGCCCTCGGCGAAGATGATGCGCTTGGGCGAGCTGCGCACCTGGGCGATGATATTGGCGAGCCAGCCGGCGACCGGATCGAGCCTGCCGGCCAGCTGCGCCGCATAGCCCTCCAGATCGACGATCGGGCGGCGCGCCACCCCCGTCTCCATCGCCGCCTTGGCGACGGCGAGCGGCACGCGCTTGATGAGCCGCGGGTCGAACGGCGCGGGGATGATGTATTCGGGGCCGTATTTCACCCGCCGGCCGAGGAACGCCGCCTCCACCCGGTCCGGAACGTCCTCGCGCGCCAGCTCGGCCAGCGCCTTGGCGGCGGCGATCTTCATGGCGTCGTTGATGGTCGAGGCCTGCACGTCGAGGGCGCCGCGGAAGATGAAGGGGAAGCCCAGGACGTTGTTGATCTGGTTCGGGTAGTCCGACCGCCCGGTGGCGACGATGGCATCGTCGCGCACCTCGGCCACCTCCTCCGGCGTGATCTCAGGGTCCGGGTTGGCCATGGCAAAGATGATGGGCTTGGCCGCCATCGACCGCACCATTGCCTTGGTGACGGTGCCGGCGGCGGACAGGCCGAAGAACGCATCGGCGCCCTCCAGGGCATCGGCCAGCGTGCGCGCCTTGGTTTCCACGGCAAAGGCCGACTTCCATTGGTTCATGCCTTCCTTCCGGCCGCGCCAGATCACGCCCTTGGTGTCGCACATTACCATGTTCTTCCTGGGCATACCCATGGCCACCAGGATCTCCATGCAGGCGATGCTGGCGGCACCGGCGCCGTTGACGACGAGCTTGAAGCTCTTCATGTCCCTCCCGGTGAGCTCCAGCGCGTTGATGAGGCCGGCGGCGGCGATGATGGCGGTGCCGTGCTGGTCGTCGTGAAACACCGGGATGTTCAGCAGCTCCTTCAGCCGCTCCTCGATAATAAAGCAGTCCGGCGCCTTGATATCCTCAAGGTTGATGCCGCCGAAGCTCGGCCCCAGGTAGCGCACGCAGTTGATGAAGGCCTCGACGTCCTGGGTATCGACCAGGAGGTCGATGCCGTCGATGTCGGCGAAGCGCTTGAAGAGCGCCCCCTTGCCCTCCATCACGGGCTTGGCGGCCTGTGCGCCGAGGTTGCCGAGCCCCAGGATGGCCGTGCCGTTGGAGACAACGGCCACGAGGTTGCCCTTGTTGGTGTAGTCGTAGGCAAGCTGGGGGTCCTGGGCGATGGCCAGCACCGGCACGGCCACGCCGGGAGAGTAGGCCAGCGAGAGGTCGCGCTGGGTGGTGAGCGGCTTGGTGGGAGTGATCTCGAGCTTGCCCGGCTTGCCCTGGCTGTGGAACTGCAGCGCTTCCTCCGCCGTCCAGCGGGCCAGATCGAATTTGACGGGCATATCATTCCCCTCCGCCAGCTCCGCTCACGCGGATATTCTCCCAACCTCCGCACATGGGTGGGATTTTTCTCACGATAGTGGGCGCAGCCCACCCGCACAACGTCAGGCGGCACACATCGGGCAAACAACATGCGCAAATCAACTGCAAACGGCCCGCCACCCGGTCCCGCGACATTCCCCCACGCCGGTTCACCGGCTATGCGTAGCCGAAACGCAACGAGGGCCGGACCAGGACTGAGGCAGGGGTGATGCAGCAAGAAGAGGGGCGGCAGAGGGCGGCAGGTCGACACGGCCCGGACGGCCTGGAGGAGGCCGCGGCGTCGATTGTGCCGGCGGCCGGCAACGGTGTCATCCCACCCGGGATCACGCCCTCCATGGCCCAGTTCCTGGAGATCAAGGCCGCCAACCCCGGCTGCCTCCTGTTCTACCGCATGGGGGATTTCTACGAGCTGTTCTTCGACGACGCCGTGACGGCGGCGGCGGCGCTCGGCATCGTCCTCACCAAGCGCGGTAAGCACCTGGGCGAGGACATACCCATGTGCGGCGTGCCTGTGGTGCGCGCCGACGAATATCTGCTGAGGTTGATCGCGGCGGGGTTCCGGGTGGCTGTGTGCGAGCAGATGGAGGATCCTGCGGCCGCACGAAAGCGCGGCTCCAAGGCCGTTGTGCACCGCGGTGTGGTGCGGCTCGTCACGCCGGGCACGCTGACCGAGGACAGCCTGCTCGACGCCAAGGCCCGCAACTACCTGACCGCCGTCCTCGCCGGCTCCAGCCCGGCTGGGCGGGGCGGCGGCAAGGGCGGCGAGGGCGGCCAGATCGCGCTCGCCTCGCTCGACATCTCCACCGGCGAATTGGAGGTGGGCGAGGTCGCGCGGGCAGATTTCGCCGGCGAGATCGTGCGACTGGGCTCCAGTGAGGTCATCGCCGCCGATGTGGTGCTGGCCGATGCCGATGTTGCCAGGGGCATCGCGCTCGCCCGCTGCGCCACCACGCCGGTGCCGGCCGCCACGTTCGACAGCCTGGCCGGCGAGCGCCAGCTCAAGGCACAGCTCGGCGTCGCCGACCTGGCGGCGTTCGGGGCCTTCTCGCGGCGCGAGCTGGCGGCGCTGGGGGGGCTTCTCAAGTACGTCGAGCTGACCCAGATCGGCCGCAAGCCGTGCCTGCGCCCGCCGCGCCGGAGCGGGCCGGTGGCGCATCTCATCATCGACGCGGCGACGCGGTCGAGCCTGGAGCTGGCGCGCTCCACC
>JBAPMW010000283.1:0-15236 GCA_049278815.1 Hyphomicrobiaceae bacterium | reverse complement strand
CCTCCCCGCAAGGGGGAGGGGGACATGTCGGCACACGTGAGCGAGGGTGCGGCCCACCCTGGCGCCAGCATGACCGCTTTCGTCCGCGATCTGCACGGTCGCGCGTGCGGGCGGCTCCGATCCATATCAGCCGGAAAGCGCACTAGGCAGAGCTCAAGGGACGGCCCAACGCCTGCACTCAGCACCGCACGTTGCCCCCGGCCGGAAGCGAGCTTGCGGCGCGGTTGCGCTTGAGCTTCCGGCGATCCTGCGTGGCGAGGTGGCCTGGGTTCCCGCCTGCGCGGGAATGACGCCGGCGGGAAGCGCACAACCACACCACAGCCGTCATCCCCGCCCAGGCGGGGACCCAGTACACAGATGGGCAAGTGCGCAGCGCGTCGAGTACCGCCCAGGTGAAGAAGCCGTTGCGCTCGACAGTCGTTAACCAGGGAAAACTCCGCCGGCTCCATTCACTTGTCGGAGAACGCGCCCTAATTTCGCCACTCAGGCGAAGGGATTCGGGGCCATGCAACCGCTATCGAACATCATCGCGGGCGGACTCCTGCTGGCGGCGCTGCTCGCGGCGCCGGGAGCGGCCGCCCAGTGCACCGGCGATGATATCGCCAAGGCGGTCAACGACGCCGGCGCCGCCCTGCGCAAGCTTAGCGCGGACAACACCCCGCGCCTGCAGGCCAAGATGAGAGAGCTCAAGGCCAAGAAGAAGTGGCCGGAGGCCGGCTACCAGGAGCGGGCCTACCAGGAGCTGGCCGACGAGCGGATGGCCGCCCTCGACGCCAACGCCAACACCCTGCTGGCCCGCATCGACGCTCTGGGCACCCTGGAGCCGGGAGCGGCGCCCGAGTGCGGCAGGCTGGAGCAGCTGCAGGCGGCGAGCCTCGAGTTGCAGGCCACGGTCAAGACCAAGGCGGCGTACCTGCTCACCAGGATCGACCAGATGCTGAGCGACGCGCCGGTTCCGACCTTGTCCAAGGCCAAGCCGGCGGCGACCAAGGCGGAGGTCAAGCCGGACGCACCCAAGGCCAAGCCGCCGCCTGCCAGGACGGAGGTGAAGCCGGACTCAAAGGCCGACTCCAAGGTGGCCGCGACCGATCTTCCGCCGGCACCGAAGCCGCCGGCTGCCAGCGGCTGGTCGACCAAGACCACGGACAGCCCGCCTGACGTTGCCGTGACCGAGCCTCCGCCGGCCCCTTTGCCGCCATCGTCCGAGGCCGAGGGCTACACCATCGAGGAGATCAAGGCCGCGAGCGCCGGCTTCTTCGGCCAGGTGTCGGCCAACCTCGCCGGCGTCATCGAGTATCTGTTCAGCAAGAGCGGACGGCCGTCAGGCTACATCCTGGGAACCGAGGGCGGCGGCGCCTTCATCGCCGGCGTGCGCTATGGCAACGGCACGCTCTACATGCGCTCCGGCGGCTCCCAGAAGATCTACTGGCATGGCCCCAGCCTCGGCGTCGACGTGGGCGGCGCCGGCTCCAAGACGCTGTTTCTGATCTACAAGCTGCACGCGCCCGAGGAGCTTTACTCAAGCTTCACAGGCCTCGACGGCTCGGCCTATCTCGTCGGGGGGGTGGGTGTGACGCTCGTGACGAACGGCACTGTGGTCCTGGCGCCCATCCGCTCCGGCGTCGGTCTCAGGCTGGGCGCCAGCGTGGGCTATCTGCGGTTCACGCCAAAGGCGACGTGGAACCCGTTTTGAAGGCGGTGGCGTAGGTTGGGTTAGCGCGCAGCGCGTAACCCAACATGGGCAAGCATCGTCCCCGGCAACCATGCGTTGAGCCGCGTTGGGTTACGGGCCTCCGGCCCTAACCCAACCTACGCCTACGCCTACTGCCTATTGCCTATTGCCTTCTTCCTCCATACCCCCTGCAGGGACGCGCCTCGACCTGGCAACTCCAGTCACTGCCGTGCTCGCAGCTCATCCTCTTGCTGGCTGCCAGGCTATAGCGGCCCCAGGACGAGCCGTACTCCCAGGCGGTGAAATCAACCCACGCCTGAATCGCCTCCCTCTCAGCTCGGGGGCGCGTCTTCCCATTGCCGCTGCCACTGTGGAAGTGGTCGGCCAGGCAGGTCTTGCGCCCGGCCTTGACCCAGGTGTGAATGTCAGCAACTCCGGTCTCCTCGGCCCGCGCCGGCAGACCCACGCCGATCAGGCCCCCCAAGGCCAAGGCGCAGCCGACCACCCCAATCCTTCTCATTGTCGCATGACCCTCATTATCTCAGTCGCCCGCAGGCACCCACAGATCGGCCGCAATCGCGGTACCGCGGCGGACGCTGCCCGATTTCGGGCGGGCGAGCGATTGAACCAACGGTCGCGCACATATCTTTTCTGTCCGGCCGCAGCTTTTGCGACACAGCGCGTTCGCTCTACCTTGAGCGAAGCCGCGGCCGGAGGCCAGTCTCGGGCGCCGCCAAGGCAAACGCCCGGTTTATTCCGACAGGCCAGACCGGGTTACGCTACTGCGCCAACCCGACCTACTTGGCCGCGACCACGGCGATCTCCACCAGCATGCGCGGGTCAGCGAGCTTGGCCTCGATGCAGGCGCGGCCGGGCAGGTTCTGGCCGCCGGTCCAGGCAATCCACGCCTCGTTCATGGCGTCGCGGTTGCGGATGTCGGTGACCCAGATCGTGGCCGATACCACCTTGGTCTTATCGGTGCCGGCGAGCTTGAGCAGGCGGTCGATCTCGGCCAGGATCTGCTGGGTCTGGCCCTTCACGTCCTTGGCCGTGTCATCGGCGACGATGCCGGCCGTGAACACGAAGCCCTGCATGCCGGCGGCATGCACGACCTTGCTGTAGATTTTCGATGGCTCATAGCGGCTTATGCTCATGGCTTTGGGCGTCCTCGTTGTGATCGGGTGTCGGCTCTGCGTGGCGTGGCCTGAAGCAGCGACTCTCAGAGCAGCGGCTCCTCGTACTGCAGCTTGCCGTCGATGATAAGCCCCTTGATGGCGGCGGTGCCGTTCTTGTCGACCGCCACCAGCACGCTGAGCTTGCGCTCGCGTGCCATGGCCTCCAGCTTGCGCCCCTCGCCCTGGCGCACGAAATAGCTCTCGATGCCGTATCTCACCGTTGCTCCGATCCATCTGTCGTTGCCGTGGGCGTGCCACAGCGACCGCGCCTTCAGGACGACGCGATCCGGGTTGTCCTCGCGCCGGAGCGTGCGGCCGGTCTCGACCGGGCGCCAGTCGCCCTCCGCCGTCTTCTCCAGGGTGACATAGAGCGTCTCGTTGTTCTTCACCGGCACGCCGTCGATCGGGGCCAGCGCCACCCGAGCGGCGGGATAGTCGAGACGCACATACTCGCCGCGGAAGAAATCGCGCGGGTCCACCGGGACGATGGGCAGCACGATCTCCCGGCCTGCACGGAGGAGCTGGATGCGATCGATCACCATGTAGGCCAGCACCGCCGTCTGGGCCAGCGCCACGGCGGCGAGCGCCAGCAGGGTCTTGCGTGAGGTGCTCATGCCGCGGCCCCCGTTGCAGGCGACTGGCGATGGTGCAGCCGGTAGGCGAGCCAGGCGAGACCGGTGACGACCACGGCGGCGCTCAGGAAGAACAGCGAGGTGTCGATCAGCGTCCCCAGCATTCTGACGTAGAGGCCGAACACCTCGGCGGCAAAGGCGACGTAGGCCACCCACAGGGCCCCGCGGTTGTCGGTCCTGATCGCCCAGTACATCGCGGCCACGAGCAGCACCAGCGTCACCCCCGCCAGCGCGCTGAACTGGCCGACGGTAAGCTTGGTGCGGACCGCGATCAGGCCGTCGTCGAGGAACTGCCACGTGAAGAGCGCCGCATAGGCCACCCCGATGGCATAGGCGAGGAGCGCTTGCGAGGCGCCCATCGTGCGGTCGATGGCGGGGGCGGCAGCGATGGCCGCCATCGCCGCGGCCACGCCGATGGCGGCCGCGACCCAGTGCGCATGCAGGTTGAGGATGAAGTGGCCGAGCGGCACCAGCCAGCTCGCCAGGCACAGCACCGCCAGATGCAGGCCCGGACGCCAGGCGAGCCAGCCGGCAACGGCAGCCGTCGCCGCCCAGAGTGCCAGGAATTGCCAGTGCGCGGTGTCGTTGAAGCCCCGCTCCATCGTCGTCCAAACGCTGAGCAGCACGAAGGTGGCCGCCAGCGCCGCGTTGGAGCGCAGCAGGACCGTGGCGAGCAGCGCCCCCAGCGCCCAGAAGAGCACCGCGTCCGGCGGGTTGCCCTCCATGTGGTACATCTGCGCGATCAGCATGATGCTGGCGCCGTAGACGGCGATGCCGCCGAGCACGGCCGCGTGGGCAAAGCCTGCGAGCTGACGGGCGAACAGCCAGGCGGCGCCGCCATAGCAGGCCCACAGCGCCGCAAGCAGCAGGAGGAGCCGCGCCAGCTTGCTCATGTCGTTCCAGTTCGCCGCCACGAAGCTCATGGCGGCAAACCCGAACAGCACCGCGCCCAGGATCGCCAGCACGCCCGCCGCCCCCACGGGCGACCTGCGTGCCGCAAGCTCCGCCCGGATGGCCGCCGCCCCCGCCTCGCTCACCCAGCCGCTGGCCTGCCAGCGCGTAAGGTCGCGCTCGACCCTTGCTCGGTACCAGGACATCGGTCCTCCCTCTCCTCGCCCGCGTTCTCACTCTCCCCGCGCATCGCCGACCTCGCGACACGCGTCACGGCGCGGGGAGAGGGCCAGAGTGAGGGCGTAATGCAAGGCAAAGTCTCGCCCGAAACAAAATGCGCAAACCCCAGTCTACGTCGGCATCGACGCCTGCGAAAGGGGACGATGCTATGGTGTCAGACCCTCCGGGTCTGACACCATAGCTACAAGCCGGGTCGGCACTATGGTGTCAGCCGCTCACCGGCTGCACCGACCCTCGATGGACGAAACGGAGCGCGCCACAACGTCCCCTCCCCCCTTGTGGGGGAGGGACAGGGTGGGGGGATTGCAGAACGTCCGAGGTCGGGAGTCCCCCCACCCCTAACTCCTCCCCACAAGGGGGAGGGGAATCCGGGCGGCGCTTGTCTGTCGCGTGTGTTTCCCTTCAGACCCGGAGGGTCTGACACCTCCTACTCACCGTCCCCATCCTCGGCGCCGTTGCCGTTCCCCTCCTCGGGGATGCGCTCGACCGAGACGACCTTTTCGTCCTCCTCGGTCTTGAAGATGCGCACGCCCTGCACGCTGCGCCCGGCGATGCGCACGTCATCGACGGGGCAGCGGATCAGCTTGCCGCCGTCGGTGACCAGCATGATCTGGTCGGTCTCCTCCACAGGGAAGGAGGCGACGAGGCGGCCGTTGCGCTCGTTGACGATCATGGCGGTGATGCCTTTGCCGCCGCGGCCGGAGATGCGGTAGGCGTAGGACGAGGAGCGCTTGCCGAAGCCCCGCTCCGACACCGTCAGCACGAACTGCTCGCGCCCACCCAGCTCGGCGTAGCGCTCCGGCGTAAGCTCGATCGCCTCCGCGCCCTCCTCGGCCTCCGCCTCCGCCTCGGTGCCCGCTTCCGCGGCATCGGCATCCTGGGCGCGGCGCATGGCCAGCGACTGCTTGATGTAGGCCTCGCGCTCGCCGGGGGTGGCCTCCACATGGCGCAGGATCGCCATGGAGATCACCTCGTCGCCCTCGTCGAGCCTGATGCCGCGCACGCCGGTGGAATCGCGCCCCTTGAACACGCGCACGTCGTCCACGGGGAAGCGGATGCAGCGGCCGACGGCGGTGGTGAGCAGCACGTTGTCCTCGGCCGTGCAGATTGCCACACGGACGATACGGTCGCCCTCGTCGAGCTTCATGGCGATCTTGCCGTTGCGGTTGATGCTCTCGAAGTCGGCGAGGCTGTTGCGCCGCACGTTGCCGCTCTGGGTGGCGAACATCAGCTCCAGCCGCCCCCAGGTGTCGGCGTCCTCAGGGAGCGGCAGAATGGAGGTGATGGTCTCGCCGTCCGCCAGCGGCAGCAGGTTCACCAGCGCCTTGCCGGTCGACTGCGGTGTGGCCGCCGGCAGGCGCCACACCTTCATGCGGTAGGACATGCCGCGCGAGGAGAAGAACAGCACCGGCGTGTGCGTGGAGGCGATGAAGATCTGGGTGACCACATCCTCCTCGCGCGTCGACATGCCGGAGCGGCCCTTGCCGCCGCGCTTCTGCGCGCGATAGGTGGAGAGCGGCACGCGCTTGATGTAGCCCCGGTGGGACACCGTCACCACCATGTCCTCGCGCGCGATCAGGTCCTCGTCCTCGACCTCGCCCTCCATCTCGACGATCTCGGTGCGGCGCGGGGTGCCGAACTCGGCCTTGATGTCGGAAAGCTCGGTCTTGATGATGTCGACGATGCGGGCACGCGAGGAGAGGATCGCCAGGTAGTCCTTGATCTCCTCGGCGAGCTTCTTGAGCTCGCCGTCGATCTCGTCGCGTCCCAGTGCGGTGAGCCGCTGCAGGCGCAGATCGAGGATGGCGCGCGCCTGCTCGTCGGAGAGGCGGATGGTGTCGTCCGACTCGAGCCGGTGCCGCGGATCGGCGATCAGATCGACCAGCGGGCCGATGTCCTTCGCCGGCCAGGCGCGGGCCATCATCCGCTCGCGCGCCTCGGCGGGGCTCGGCGCGCTGCGGATGAGGCGGATCATCTCGTCGATGTTGGCGACCGCCACGGCAAGGCCCACCAACACGTGGGCGCGGTCGCGCGACTTGGCGAGCAGGTGCTTGGTGCGCCGCGACACCACCTCCTCGCGGAAGGCGGTGAAGGCGGAGACGATGTCCTTGAGGTTGAGCTGCTCGGGACGGCCGCCGTTGATGGCGAGCATGTTGGCGCCGAAATTGGTCTGCAGGTCGGAGTGGCGCCAGAGCTGATTCAAGACCACGTCGGCAATGGCATCGCGCTTCAACTCGATGACGATGCGCATGCCCTCGCGGTTCGTCTCGTCCCAGATGTCGGAGATGCCCTCGATCCGCTTCTCCCGTACCTGCTCGGCGATCCTCTCGATCAGGGTCTTCTTGCACACCTGGTAGGGGATGGCGGTGACGATCAGCGCCTCGCGGTCCTTGCGGATCTCCTCGGTGTGCACCTTGGCGCGCATGATGATGGAGCCGCGCCCCTTGTGGTAGGCGGCCAGGGCGCCCGCGCGACCCAAAATGAGCGCGCCGGTGGGGAAATCCGGCCCCGGCACGATCTGGGTCAGCTCCTCGATACTGATCTCGGGATTGTCGAGATGGGCGATGCAGGCATCGATCACCTCGCCCAGGTTGTGCGGCGGGATATTGGTGGCCATGCCGACGGCGATGCCGCCGGAGCCGTTGACCAGCAGGTTCGGGAACTTCGACGGCAGCACGGACGGCTCCCTGAACGAGCCGTCGTAGTTTTCCCTGAACTCGACCGTGCTCTTGTCGAGGTCGTCCAGCATGGTGCCGGCCAGCTTGGTCAGCCGGCATTCGGTATAGCGTTGCGCCGCTGCCGGATCGTCGTCGATCGAGCCGAAATTGCCCTGGCCGTCCACCAGCGGGTGGCGCAAGGAGAAGTCCTGGGCCAGACGCACCAGCGCATCGTAGATCGCCTGGTCGCCATGCGGGTGATACTTGCCCATCACCTCGCCGACCACGCGGGCGCTCTTGACGTGCTTCTTGTTGTGGTCGAGCCCCAGCTCCTGCATCGCGTAGAGAATGCGCCGGTGCACGGGCTTCAGTCCGTCGCGCACGTCCGGCAGCGCCCGCGACACGATCACGCTCATGGCGTAATCGAGGTAGGAGCGCTTCATCTCGTCGGTGATGCTGATCGGCCGGATGTCGATCGGGGGTTTGGCCCCGGAGCCGTCGCCGCCCGCGGGGGTGTCTTTGTCCGCCACTGATGATGCCTATGGTTGTGTGTGGATGAGAGGTAGCCAGCTTCTGTCGAGGCCGCAAAAGTCGCCCACGCCGCGCCATCGGGCCGCTCTGTCGGAATGCCCAGCCGTCTTGATATCCGAGCAGGCCGGCAGGGACAATGTCAGCCGCCCGAAACACCCCTAAACATAAGGGTTTTTGCACATTTTTTCAATCGACTAAGATCGGTTGGAGCTGCGTAGAAGGGGACCTCGCTACCCTCGCAGTGAAAGCAGTTTCAAGAACACTTCCTCAGTCAGGCCGGCCGCCGAATGATGGCGCGCCACCTTGCTGCAAGGCGCGGATTACGGCATCCGCCTTCATCGAGGGGAGACGTGCGGTCATGCGGCGATGGAAACCGTAACCTCGCGCACCTGTGCCTTGCCGACGTCCTTCGGAATGTCCTCGCCCCGCTCGAGCCGGCTCTCCAGCACAAGCTCGATAGCCTCCTTCGCCATGGCCAGCGCCTCATCCACGGTGTCCCCAGCCCGGAGGTCTCTCCGCAAGGTCAAAGGACATGACAGTCAGTCTCAGCCATACGAGGATTGGCGCCCTACTCCTTCAGGTCCCCCAGCACCTCCACCACTCGCCGGGCGACGTAGCGGTTGCCGTTGGGCGAGAGGTGACAGAAGTCGATGTAGAGGTACTCCTTCCGGTCCAGAACGCCGGTGAGATCAAGGAGTCCCGGCCGGCCCTGCATCGTCTTCTGGATCAGCGGATAAACCGCCTGGAACTGCCGCCTCTTAAGCTCCGACAGCTGCAGATGGTCGAGCTTCGTGTCGCTGACATAGCTCACCGGCTGGAGTATGCCGATGAACTTGCCGCCGTAGGATTCGACCAGCCGGCGCGCGACGTCCCAGTCCTCGATGAGATTGTCGGCGATCTGCTGGGCTCTGGCACTGTCTGAGTGACAGGCGAACTGCCCCTCCCTGTGACTGCGCCAGCGGCGCGTGAGCAAGGCGATCCGGCTCGAGATCACACCGGCCAAGGCGAGCATCGGCTCCGCCATGTACCTCAAGCCGTAGACGTTCTCGCCTTTGGTCGCGGCGAGGGCCGACCTGATCTGGCCTTCCCGGGCATGCGATGTCGGCGTGAGCTCAGAGCGGCACTTGTGCGCCACGTCGTTGGCACCGTCGTAGAACACGACGACGTTTGGACGATGGCCCTCCTGCAGCAGCTGGACGAGGAGAACGAGGCTCTGGTGTGCGGTGTAGGCCGACTCGCCCCAATTCACCGAGCGGTAGCCGCCGATCTGCGTGACCAGCGAAGGTATCGTATGGGCGTCGTCGGCCCCCGTCCCCCACATGGTCGAGCCGCCGAAGAAGTAGACGGATGGTTTGGCCGAATCCGCGGCCCCCACGGTCGCGCGCTGCGCATAGGGCCCGGTGAGGTTGATGGTCTTGCCCTGGTAGGGCTCGCGCCGCCAGCCGATGTAGCTGATGTACCGCGACGAGAGGGCGGCGAACTCCTGGAAATGGGTTCGTGCCCAATCGACGCCGGCATAGTTGGGGAGCGCGGCCATCCTGGCGGCCTTGCCGAGGACCGGCGGCTGCAAGCCTGGCCCGACGAGACTGGCGATGCTGAAGCCCAGGCAGATCGTCCAGGTGACGATGTTGAAGACGATGAACAAGCCGAAGGCCTGAGCCGCCACCAGCTTGGCAGCCGAACGGAGGTGCGTCATCGGGCTCAATCCAGGTCGAACTTGTGCTTGTAGTCCTGAGCAAGCGCCGGGTCCTGCTCGTCCTTGGAAAGGATGCAGTCTCCGACCACGAGCGTCTCCATGTCCGTGCCCATGAAGCAGCGGAACGCATCCTCCGGCGTGCAGACGATGGGCTCGCCGCGCACGTTGAAGCTGGTGTTGACCAGCACCGGGCACCCCGTGCGGCGCTTGAAGGCCGACAGCAGCGCGTGGTAGCGCGGGTTGGTCTCGGCGTGCACGGTCTGCACGCGGGCGGAATAATCGACGTGCGTGACGGAGGGGATCTCGGAGCGCAACACGTTGAGCTTGTCGATGCCGAACAGGGCCGCCTCCTCGCGGGTCATGCTGCGGCGCCGGCCTGGCGCCACGTCGGCCACCAGCAGCATGTAGGGGCTGTCGGCGTCGAGCTCGAAGTAGTCGGCCACGTCCTCGCGCAGCACGGACGGCGCGAACGGACGGAAGCTCTCGCGATACTTGATCTTGAGGTTCAGGTTCCGCTGCATCTGGGGGTTGCGCGGGTCGCCCAGGATCGAGCGGGCGCCGAGCGCGCGCGGCCCGAACTCCATGCGCCCCTGGAACCAGCCCACGGCATGACCGACCTCCAGCGCGTCGCAGGTGCGCTCATAGAGCTCCGCCCCGCCGCCCAGAGTGAACCTGGCGCCCACAGCGGCAAGGCGCTGCTCGATCTCATTCTGAGCGAACTGCGGACCGAGGTAGCTCCCCTGCATGCCGTCGAGCGCGGCATCGAGGACCCGCGGACGGCCGAAGTGCTGGTGGTAGGCGGCAAGCGCCGCCCCCAGGGCGCCGCCCGCGTCCCCGGCAGCCGGCTGGATCCAGATGCGCTCGAAGGCGCCGTCGCGCAGCACCTTGCCGTTGGCGACGCAGTTGAGCGCCACGCCGCCGGCGAGACACAGGTTCGGGATGCGGTAGGTCTCGGCGAGGTTGCGCGTCAGCCGCAGCATGGCCTCCTCGGTCACCTTCTGCACCGAGGCGGCAAGATCCATCTCCCGCTGGGTGAGCCGCATTTCCGCGTCGCGTGGCGGCCCGCCGAACAGGGCGTGGAACTTTCGCGACGTCATGGTGACGCCGGTCGCGTAGTTGAAGTAGCTCTGGTCGAGCCAGAACGAGCCGTCCTCTTTCAGGTCGATCAGGTGGTCGAGGATCGCTTGCGCGTACCTGGGCTCGCCGTAGGGCGCGAGCCCCATCACCTTGTATTCGCCGGAGTTGACCTTGAAGCCGGTGTAGTAGGTGAAGGCCGAGTAGAGCAGGCCCAGGCTGTGCGGGAAGCGGATCTCGCGCACCGGCTCAAGGGTGTTGCCGCGGCCGATCGAGACCGAGGTGGTGGCCCATTCGCCCACCCCGTCCATCGTCAGCACCACTGCCTCCTCGAACGGCGAGGGGAAGAAGGCGGAGGCGGCGTGGCTCTGGTGATGCTCGGCAAACAGCAGCTTGCCCTCCACCGAGCCGCTGGCCGAGAAGGCGGCAAGCGCCTTCTCCAGGCCGGGCTTCTGGAACAGCTTCTCCTTGATCCAGAGCGGAATGGCCATCCGGAACGAGGCAAAGCCGCGCGGGGCGCGTGCGAGGTACGTCTCGAGCAGCCGCTCGAACTTGATCAGCGGCTTCTCGAAGAACACCACGCCGTCGACCTGGTCGAGATCGACATTGCCGGTGGCCAGGCAGTAGCGGATGGCCTCCGCGGGAAAGCCCGCGTCGTGCCGCTTGCGGGTGAAGCGCTCCTCCTGTGCCGCGGCCACGACCCGGCCGTCCTCGATGAGGGCGGCCGCGCTGTCATGATAGAACGCCGAGAGGCCAAGCAGGCGCATGGGAGGCACCGCCGGGCGTTCTTAGAAGAGGGTGTAGATGAACGGCGCGACAGCCGAGCCCTGCGCAAGCACAAGCAGGCCGCCGAAGAGCACGACCACTACCAGGATCGGCAGCAGCCACCATTTTCCACGGGCGCCCATGTAGGCGAAAAGCTCTCGTGTCAGAGACAGCATTCCTTCCTCCCTCCTGGACCGCGAATTCCCCCCGGCTCGGCAGCGTGCCGCCGGCAGCATGCTTTTAGAACTGGTTGGTCATCGACCCCTGGCCGCCCGGCGACCGCTCGATCCAATAGCTCGCACCGGGCGCGGCCCGCCGCGACCTGAGAGGATCGGCCCAGATGCGCATGAGAAGGCCGCCCGGCAAGAACACCACAACGAACAAGACGAGCATGACGACGGGGTTCACCACCCGGTGCAGAATGAGCCCGATCCTGAACCAGACCAGATTCAAGGGCCGCAGGACCCACGGCGCCGCGAGGCTCAAGGTGGCAAGCACAGCGGCCAAGCCAAGCGCGACCTGCCACACGATCGGCGTGTTGCGCCACCAGAGCGCGACGATCACCGCCACAACCGTAAAGACGATACCAGTCGAGCGATCGGAGGGCGGCTTGACGGCCTCGCCAGAGCTGTAGCTCTCATGAAAGCTCTTTGCTCGGGCCATGCCGCTCAACTCCAAGCTCCCCAGCCGCTTCAACCGAGTTGGATCACCACTAAACTGCGTTACAACCGCTGTCTAATGCCTATGTAGTTGCACAGAGGTTTGAGTGGCCAATCCGCCACACAGCCGGCGCGAGCTTGTGGATGCTCCAACCCCATGGGCTCAGAGCTTTTTTCGGAAGCTCCGCACGTCTCCGACCCCGGAGAAATCAGCTCCAGCCGCTAAAGGTCGGCGAGGATGCCGTCCACGAACTGAGCGAGCCCGGTCTGGCGCGCGCGCTTCAGGCGCTCGGCGGCGACGATGCCGATGAGGTCAGCGACGGTCGCCTCCAGGTCGGCGTTGACGAGCACGTAGTCGTACTCGCTCCAGTGCGCGATCTCGCTGGCGGCGGCCTTCAGGCGCCGCGCCACGACGGTCTCGGCGTCCTGATTGCGCGCCCTGAGGCGCTGCTCCAGGGTTTTGCCGTCGGGCGGCAGGATGAAGACGCGTACCACGTCGGTCAGCAGCTGGCGCTCGAGCTGCCGCGCCCCCTGCCAGTCGATGTCGAACACGATATCCGTGCCGGACTCGATCAGATCCAGCACTTGGGCCCTGGGCGTGCCGTAGCTGGCGCCGAACACCTCGGCCCACTCGAGCAGCTCGCCCGCCTGCCTGCGCCGCTCGAACTCGGCCTTGTCGACGAAGAAGTAGTCGCTGCCCTCCACCTCGCCGGGGCGCGGCGAGCGCGTCGTCACCGAGACGGACATGCGCAGGGCCGTATCGGCGACCAGCAGGCGGCGCGCCAGCGTGGTCTTGCCGGCGCCGGAGGGGGAGGAGAGGATCAGCAGCATCCCTCTGCGGCCGATGCGGGGGCCGCCGGTCGGGGCTGCCTCGCGTCCATCCTCACTCAATGTTCTGGACCTGCTCACGCATCTGGTCGATGACGGCCTTGAGATCGAGGCCCGCCCGCGTCGTCTCGGAATCGCTCGCCTTGGCGCAGAGCGTATTGGCCTCCCGGTTGAACTCCTGGGCGAGGAAGTCGAGGCGGCGCCCCGCGGGCTCCTTGGCGTCCAGCAGGGCCCGTGCCGCGGCCACGTGCGCGGCGAGGCGCTTCAGCTCCTCCTCCACGTCGGCCCGCGCCGCCAGCAGCGCCGCCTCCTGGTAGAGGCGCGTCTCGTCGAGCCCGGCGCCGGTCTCCATCAGCTTGCCGACCTGCTCCTTGAGGCGCTGGCGTACGGCGGCGACGGCGCGTGACGGCGAGCGCTCGACCTCGCCGACCAGGCGCTCGATCTCGGCCACCTGCTGTGCCACGATGGCCCCGAGGCGGCCGCCCTCGGCAGCGCGCGCCTCGATCAGGCCGCCGAGGGCGGCATTGAGGCTCGCCAGCATCGTCTCGGCGCGTGCCGCAGCCTCGTCCTCGGTCTCCTCCGGCTCCACCAGCTCCAGCACCCCGCGCACGCTGAGAAGCGCCTCGGCGCTCGGCGGTGCCAGCGGTGTGGCGGCCCGCAGCCGATCCACCGCCGCCAGCACCTGCGTCAGGGCAGTCTCGTTGAGGCGGATTTCCGCTTGCCCGCTCGCCCGTCTGACGTTCAGGTTGACCGTGAGATTGCCGCGGGCAATGCGCCTGGCGACGGCTTCGCGGATGCGCGGCTCCAGGGCCTCGAAGCCGGGCGGCACCCTGAGCCTCACGTCAAGGCCGCGGCCGTTGACGGAGCGCAGCTCCCAATGCCAGCTCAATCCGTCGACCGCACCGTCGGCCCGCGCGAAGCCTGTCATGCTCTTGATGGTCATGGTCGGGCTGGGAGGCGGGCTAGCATGCGGGATGCGGCGGCGCCGCGGGCTGCGACATGCGCGGGGCGGTTGAGGCTCTCGTCACGGCTCCTGTCAAGCCTTTCAGGCGCAACTCTAATCGGATTGCCGCAGCTGCGCCAGCAAAGGACGCGCGCGGGCGCGCTGACCGCATCTCAACGCTTGGCCTTCGACTGCGCCGGCTCGGTGGTGGAGGACCACGCCTCCTCCTCAGTTGCGCCGGACTTCGATGTGACCGCCCCCTTGCTTCTATCGGGGCCCTTTGAGGGCGGCGGGGAGCCCGGAGCGGACGCTTTGGCCTTGCTGTCCTTATCCGCCTTGGCCTCTTTCTCCTTCTCCGCCTTGGCGTCCTTCTCCTTCTCCTTCTCCCTGATCTCCCGCTCGATGACACGCCACTTCTTCTCGTTGGCCTTGTGCTCCTCGTATGTCTCGGCGAACACATGGCCGCCCTTGCCGTTGGCCACGAAATAAAGCGCTTTGGTGCTCGCCGGGTTGAGCACGGCCGCAATGGCGGCGCGCCCCGGGTTACAGATGGGTGTCGGGGGCAGGCCGTGGATCTGGTAGGTGTTGTGCGCGTTCTTCTGCGCCCTTTCGCTCTTCAGGATCGGCTGACCCCACTCGGTCTTCCCGCCGTCGATCCCATAGCGGATCGTCGGGTCCGATCCCAGGCGCATCTTGAGCTTCAGCCGGTTGATGAACACCCCCGCCACGAGCTCGCGCTCGTCGTTGCGGCCGGTCTCCTTCTCGACGATGGAGGCCAGCACGACGGCCTCCTCCCAAGTCTTGATGGGCAGGTCCTTCTGCCGCTGCGACCACATCTTGTCCATCAGCTTGCGGGTTTCCGCGCGCATCCGGTCGATCAGGCCCTGACGCGATGCTCCGCGCGGCACGCTGTAGGTATCCGGCAGCAGCGAGCCTTCCTCGGGCACCTCCGTGATCTCACCGGCAAGATTGGGATTGGCCTTCAGGCGCTCCACGATCTGGTGGCTGGTGAGGCCCTCCGGAATGAGGACCAGGAAGGTGGTCGTCTTGCCCTCGGACAGGATGTCGACGATGTTGCGGATGCTGGCCGCCCGCGGGATCGGGTACTCACCGGCCTTGAGCTGGATCGGCCGGGCGCTGTCTCCCCAGGCGGTCAGCCTGACCATGTAGTAGCCGGCGATGAAGAGCCAGCGGTCGGTGATGGCGCCTTCGCGCTCCAGCCGCGCGGCCACGCCGTGAGTAGTCTCTCCGCGCGGGATCACGACCGCCTTGGCGGCCACAAGCGGCCCCGGCGCGTTCACCCAGTTGTGCAGAAGCAGCGCCCCGCCGCCGACAAGCGCCATGCACACGACGAGCAGCGTGAAGATGCCGCTGATGACGCGAAACAAGCCGGAGGGGCGGCCGGGCTCGCGGCTGAAGCGCAAGGGCCGCCGCGGGCGCGACGAGCGCGACAGGGGCCGGGTGGGCTCCAGC
>JBAPMW010000282.1:0-12966 GCA_049278815.1 Hyphomicrobiaceae bacterium | reverse complement strand
CTACGGCATTCACACATCTCGGACGCTCGATCTGGAGGATGGGAGCGGACGGCAGAGACTCCTCCCCCTGGCGACGGAGGCGCAGCCTCCGGCGCGCGAGGGGGGAGGTTCCAGGGGGTGGCGTGGGAGCGCGCGGCGTCACCCCTGCCGCGCCCAGAACGACTTAGCCCGCTCCCGTCGAGCGCGTTGCGAGGTCGGCATTTGTGGCCCGCGAGCTAAGTCGTGGCGCGGCTTCCTCCCCCCTCTCGCGCCGACGGCGTTGCCGTCGGCGCAGGGGGAGGAGTTCCCGAGGCACCCTCCGAGCAAACCGCCGCGTAGCACTCGCTCGTCGGCAAGACACTCAGCGACAGTGAACGCCCTAGCCCGCAGGGCCTGACCCCATCCAACTACTCCGCCGCAGCCTCGCTCCGGCGGCGGCGGCGGTCCGTCGCTCCCCGGAGGCCCATGCCCTCCGCGGGCGGCTCGAGCGCCCGCTGGGCGTCGAACTTGGCGCGCTCCTTGGCGATCAGCTCGTCGCGGCGCGTGGCCTCCTTGCGCAGGCGGCGCAGCATGCCGCCGGTGCCGGCCGGGATCAGCCGGCCGACGATCACGTTCTCCTTGAGGCCCTCGAGCGGGTCGGTCTTGCCGTTGACGGCGGCATCGGTCAGCACGCGCGTAGTCTCCTGGAACGAGGCGGCCGAGAAGAAGCTCCTCGTCTGCAGCGACGCCTTGGTGATGCCGAGCAGCACCGGCTTGGCCGTGGCCGGACGCTTGCCCAGCCGCTCCAGTGCCCGGTTCTTCTCGTCGAGCTCGATCCTGTCGACCTGCTCAAGCTTCAGGTACTCGCTCTCGCCGGGGTCCTCCACCTCCACCTTCTGCAGCATCTGGCGGACGATCACCTCGATGTGCTTGTCGTTGATGGTCACGCCCTGCAGCCGGTAGACGTCCTGGATCTCGTTGATCAGGTAGTTGGCGAGCTCCTCGACGCCCTTTATGGCGAGGATGTCGTGCGGCGCGGGGTGGCCGTCGTAGACGTAGTCGCCCTTCTCGATACGGTCGCCGTGCTGCACGGCCAAGCTCTTGCCGCGCGGGATCAGGTATTCCTTGGCTTCCGCATTCTCGTCGTCCGGCTTGATGGTGATGCGCTGCTTGTTCTTGTAGTCCTTGCCGAATTCCACCGTGCCGGAGATCTCCGCGATGATGGCGTTGTCCTTGGGACGGCGCGCCTCGAACAACTCCGCCACCCGCGGCAGACCGCCGGTGATGTCGCCGGTCTTGGCCGAGGCGATCGGGCTGCGCGCCAGCACGTCGCCGGCCTTGACCTTGGCGTGCTGGTCCACCGAGAGGATGGCCTCCACCGGCAGCAGGTAGCGCGCATCGACGCCGCGCGCCACGCGCACCAGCTTGCCGCCCTTGCCCTCCTTGATGACGATGGCGGGCTTCAGGTCGGCCCCGCGCGGGGTGGCACGCCAGTCCACGACCACGCGGTTGGTGGTGCCCTTCATCTCGTCGGTCTGCTCCTTCACGGAGACGCCGTCCACGAGGTCGGAGAAGTCCACCACGCCGTCCACCTCGGTGAGGATCGGACGCATGTACGGGTCCCACTGGGCGAGGCGCGTGCCGCGCTTCACCTCGTCGCCATCGTCCACGTGCATACGCGCGCCGTAGACGATCTTCTGGCTGACCAGCTCCTTGCCGGACTTGTCGACGATGGTAAGCACCATGGCGCGGTTGAGCGCGATGAGCCGGCCCTGGCTGTCCTTGGCAGCGGCGCGGTTCTTGATCCTCACCGTGCCGTTGAAGTTGGACTCGATGTAGGACTGGTCCACCGTCTGGGCGATGCCGCCCATGTGGAACGTGCGCATGGTGAGCTGCGTGCCCGGCTCGCCGATCGACTGCGCCGCGATCACGCCGACGGCCTCGCCGATGTTGACGGGCGTGCCGCGCGCCAGGTCGCGACCGTAGCACTTGGCGCACACGCCGTTGGTGGTCTCGCAGGTCAGCACCGAGCGGATGCGCACCTCCTGGATCTGTGCCTTGTCGATGGCGTCAGCCTGGGCCTCGTCGATCATGTCGCCCGTCTTGACGATGACCTCCCGGCTCGCCGGGTCGGTAATGTCCTCGGCTGCGGTGCGGCCAAGGACGCGCTGGGCCAGGGAGACGATCACCTGACCGGCGTCCACCACGGCCTGTACGTTGATGCCGGCGTCTGTGCCGCAGTCGGGCTCGTTGATGATGCAGTCCTGCGCCACGTCGACCAGGCGGCGGGTGAGGTAGCCGGAGTTGGCGGTCTTGAGCGCGGTGTCGGCAAGGCCCTTGCGCGCGCCGTGCGTGGAGTTGAAGTACTCCAGCACCGAGAGCCCCTCCTTGAAGTTGGAGATGATGGGCGTCTCGATGATCTCGCCCGAGGGCTTGGTCATCAGGCCGCGCATGCCGGCGAGCTGGCGCATCTGCTTCTCGGAGCCGCGCGCACCGGAGTGGGCCATCATGTAGACCGAGTTGATCTGCCTGGTGCGACCGTCCGCGTCGTGATGGGTGGCCGAGATGCGCGCCATCATCTCCTTGGCGATCTGCTCGGTGCACTTCGACCAAGCGTCCACCACCTTGTTGTACTTCTCAAGCTGGGTGATGAAGCCGTCGTTGTACTGCTGCTCGTACTCGCGCACGAGCTCGTTGGTCTCCTCCAGGATCTTGGCCTTGGTCTCGGGGATCAGCATGTCGTCCTTGCCGAACGAGATGCCGGCCTTGAAGGCATGGTAGAACCCGAGGCCCATGATGCGGTCGCAGAAGATCACCGTCTCCTTCTGACCGCAGTTGCGGTAGACCGCATCGATGAGCCCGGAGATGGCCTTCTTTGTGAGCAGCTGGTTGACCAGCGGGAACTTCACTCCAGGCTTCTTCGGCAGCACCTGGCCCAGCAGGAGCCGACCGGGCGTGGTCTCATACACCTCGGCTGTCTCGCTGCCGTTGTCGTCAACCCCGAAGTAGCGCGCCTTCACCTTGGTGTGCAGCGTCACCTGGCCGGCGGCGAGGGCATGCTCGATCTCGGCAACGGAGCCGAACACACGGCCTTCGCCGGGCTCCTTCTCGCGCTCCATCGACAGGTAGTAGAGGCCGAGCACGATGTCCTGGCTCGGCACGATGATGGGCGAGCCGTTGGCCGGGTGCAGGATGTTGTTGGTCGACATCATCAGCACACGCGCCTCGAGCTGGGCCTCCAGCGAGAGGGGCACGTGCACGGCCATCTGGTCGCCGTCGAAGTCGGCGTTGAAAGCAGCGCAGACGAGCGGATGCAGCTGGATGGCCTTGCCCTCGATCAGGATGGGCTCGAACGCCTGGATGCCGAGGCGGTGCAGCGTGGGGGCGCGGTTCAACAGGACCGGGTGCTCGCGGATGACCTCGTCGAGCACGTCCCAGACCTCGCCCTTCTCCTTCTCGACGAGCTTCTTGGCCTGCTTGACGGTGGCCGCCTGGCCCATGGCCTGCAGCCGCGCGTAGATGAACGGCTTGAACAGCTCCAGCGCCATCTTCTTCGGCAGCCCGCACTGGTGCAGCTTGAGCTCCGGGCCGACCACGATCACCGAGCGGCCCGAATAGTCCACGCGCTTGCCGAGCAGGTTCTGGCGGAAGCGGCCCTGCTTGCCCTTCAGCATGTCGGCCAGCGATTTCAGCGGCCGCTTGTTGGCGCCGGTGATGACGCGCCCGCGCCGGCCGTTGTCGAACAGGGCGTCAACGGACTCCTGCAGCATCCGCTTCTCGTTGCGGATGATGATGTCGGGGGCGCGCAGCTCCATCAGCCGCTTCAGGCGGTTGTTGCGGTTGATGACGCGGCGGTAGAGGTCGTTGAGGTCGGAGGTGGCGAAGCGGCCGCCGTCCAGCGGCACCAGCGGCCGCAGCTCGGGCGGGATCACCGGAACCACGGTGAGGATCATCCACTCCGGCCGGTTGCCGGACTCGATGAAGGCCTCGATCACCTTGAGGCGCTTGGCGAGCTTCTTGGGCTTGAGCTCGGTCGTCGCCTCGGCGATCTCCTGGCGCAGCTGGTCGCGGATCTTGCGCAGGTCCATGCCCGTCAGCAGCTCGCGGATCGCCTCCGCGCCGATGCCGGCGGTGAAGCTGTCCTGGCCGTACTGGTCGAGCGCCTGGTTGTACTGCTCCTCTGTCAGGAGCTGGCGGTCGTTGAGCGGCGTGGTGCCCTGGTCGGTGACGATGTAGTTCTCGAAGTAAAGCACGCGCTCGAGATCCTTGAGCGTCATGTCGACCAGCAGACCGATCCGGGAGGGGAGCGACTTCAGGAACCAGATGTGGGCGACGGGGGCCGCCAGCTGGATGTGGCCCATGCGCTCGCGCCGCACCTTGGCGAGCGTCACCTCGACGCCGCACTTCTCGCAGATCAGGCCCTTGTACTTCATGCGCTTGTACTTGCCGCACAAGCACTCGTAGTCCTTGATCGGTCCGAAGATACGGGCGCAGAACAGGCCGTCCCGCTCCGGCTTGAAGGTGCGGTAGTTGATGGTCTCCGGCTTCTTGATCTCGCCGAACGACCAGGAGGCGATGTCCTCCGGGCTGGCGATGGAGATGCGGATCTGGTCGAAGGCCGGGGCCTGCACCTGCTGCTTGAAGAGGCTGGTGATCTCGTTCATGTGGTCTCTCTTCCTGGCGGGATGGGGCCTCTGCCCGCCAACGCGTTGTGTTCAGCGTAGGTAGGGTGCAATAAGGCGCTAGCCACATTGCACCGATCTTTGCCATCGCTATCGGTGCAACGCGCCTTCGGCTTATTGCACCCTACGTCCTTTCTACTCTGCCGCCGCCTGGGGCAGCGCCGGCCGCTCGGGCACCGGCGCCGGCTCCTCCGCCAAAGCTGCCTCCGAGTTCACCAGCTCGACGTTGAGGCCGAGCGCGCGCATCTCCTTCACCAGCACGTTGAAGCTTTCCGGGATGCCCGCCTCGAAGGTGTCGTCGCCGCGCACGATGGCCTCGTAGACCTTGGTGCGGCCGGCCACGTCGTCGGACTTGACGGTCAGCATCTCTTGCAGCGTGTAGGCGGCGCCGTAGGCCTCCAGCGCCCACACCTCCATCTCGCCGAAGCGCTGGCCGCCGAACTGAGCCTTGCCGCCCAGCGGCTGCTGGGTGACGAGACTGTAGGGGCCGATCGAGCGGGCGTGGATCTTGTCGTCCACCAGGTGGTGCAGCTTCAGGATGTACTTGTAGCCCACCGTGACCTTGCGATCGAACGGCTCGCCCGTGCGGCCGTCGTGGAGGGTCACCTGGCCTGAGGTGTCGAAGCCCGCCTTCTTGAGGAGCTCGACGATATCTGGCTCGCGCGCGCCGTCGAACACCGGCGTTGCCACCGGCACGCCGCCCTTGATGCGCTCTGCCAGCATGACGAGCTCATTGTCCTTGAACTTGGCCACGCCGTCGTCGGTGCCGTAGATGTCGACCATGGCGTTGCGCAGCACCTCGGCCTGCCCGCTCTCGCGGAACTTGTGCAGCGCGTCGTCGATGATGCGGCCGAGACCGCGGCAGGCCCAGCCCAGGTGCGTCTCCAGGATCTGGCCGACGTTCATGCGGCTCGGCACGCCCAGCGGATTGAGCACCACGTCCACGTGGGTGCCGTCCTCCAGGTAGGGCATGTCCTCGATCGGCACGATCTGCGAGACCACGCCCTTGTTGCCGTGCCGGCCGGCCATCTTGTCGCCCGGCTGGATCTTGCGCTTCACCGCCACGAACACCTTGACCATCTTCATGACGCCGGGCGGCAGCTCGTCGCCGCGCTGGAGCTTGTCGACCTTGTCGACGAAGCGGCGCTCCAGGCTCTTCTTGGCGTCCTCGTACTGCTTGCCGATCGCCTCCACCTCGGCCATGGCGGCCTCGTCGGTGAGGCCGATCTCCCACCACTGGCTGCGCGGGATCTCGGAGAGCACCTCCTCGGAGACGATGGTGCCCTTGCGGGCGTTCTTCGGCCCCTTGGCAGATTCCTTGCCGAGCAGCGCCACCTTGAGACGCGCGTACACGTTGCGGTCGAGGATCTGCAGCTCGTCGTCGCGGTCCTTGGCGAGGCGCTCGATCTCCTCGCGCTCGATCGCCATGGCGCGCTCGTCCTTCTCGACGCCGTGGCGGTTGAAGACGCGCACCTCGACCACCGTGCCGTTGACGCCCGGCGGCAGGCGCAGCGAGGTGTCGCGCACGTCGGAGGCCTTCTCGCCGAAGATGGCGCGCAGCAGTTTCTCCTCCGGCGTCATCGGGCTCTCGCCCTTGGGGGTGATCTTGCCCACCAGGATGTCGCCCGGGTTCACCTCGGCGCCGATGTAGACGATGCCCGCCTCGTCGAGGTTCTTCAGCGCCTCCTCCGACACGTTCGGAATGTCGCGCGTGATCTCCTCGGGGCCGAGCTTGGTGTCGCGCGCCATCACCTCGAACTCCTCGATGTGGATCGAGGTGAAGATGTCGTCGAACACGACGCGCTCGGAGAGGAGGATGGAGTCCTCGAAGTTGTAGCCCATCCACGGCATGAACGCGACCAGCACGTTCTTGCCGAGCGCCAAGTCGCCCAGATCGGTGGAAGGCCCGTCGGCGATGATGTCGCTGGCCTTGACGTGGTCGCCCACGGTCACCAGCGGACGCTGGTTGATGCAGGTGTTCTGGTTCGAGCGCTGGAACTTCCTGAGGCGGTAGATGTCGACGCCCGGCTTGGACGGGTCGGTCTCCTCGGTGGCGCGGATGACGATGCGGGTGGCGTCCACCTGGTCGACAATACCGGTGCGGCGGGCGGCGATGGCCGCGCCGGAGTCGCGCGCCACCACCTCCTCCATGCCGGTGCCGACCAGCGGCGCCTCGGCCTTGATGAGGGGCACCGCCTGGCGCTGCATGTTGGAGCCCATCAGCGCGCGGTTGGCGTCGTCGTTCTCGAGGAACGGGATGAGCGCGGCGGCAACCGACACGAGTTGCTTGGGCGACACGTCGATGTAGTCCACCCTGTCGGAAGAGACCGGCAGCACATCGCCCTGGTAGCGGCAGGTGATGAGGTCCCCGGTCAGCCGGCCCTTGGCGTCGATCTCGGCGTTGGCCTGGGCAACATGATAGCGCGCCTCCTCCATGGCCGAGAGGTAGGTGACCTCGTCGGTCAGCTTGCCTTTCTCCACCTTGCGGTAGGGGCTCTCGATGAAGCCGTACTTGTTGACGCGCGCGAACGTGGCCAAGCTGTTGATGAGGCCGATGTTGGGGCCTTCCGGCGTCTCGATCGGGCAGATGCGGCCGTAGTGCGTCGGGTGCACGTCGCGCACCTCGAAGCCTGCACGCTCGCGCGTGAGACCGCCGGGGCCGAGCGCCGAGAGGCGCCGCTTGTGCGTGATCTCGCTGAGCGGGTTGGTCTGGTCCATGAACTGGCTGAGCTGCGAGGAGCCGAAGAACTCACGCACCGCCGCAGCCGCCGGCTTGGCGTTGATGAGGTCCTGCGGCATCACCGTGTCGATATCCACCGACGACATGCGCTCCTTGATGGCGCGCTCCATGCGCAGCAGGCCCAGGCGGTACTGGTTCTCCATCAGCTCGCCGACCGAGCGCACCCGGCGGTTGCCGAGGTTGTCGATGTCGTCGATCTCGCCTTTGCCGTCGCGCAGGTCCACCAGCGTCCGGATCACGGAGACGATGTCCTCGGTGCGCAGCGTGCGCACCGTGTCGTCGCACTTGAGATCGAGCCGCATGTTCATCTTGACGCGGCCGACGGCCGAGAGGTCGTAGCGCTCCGGATCGAAGAACAGCGTGTTGAAGAGCGCCGTGGCCGCATCGACGGTCGGCGGCTCGCCCGGGCGCATCACCCTGTAGATGTCCATCAGCGCGCCTTGCTGATCGGAGTTCTTGTCGACGTTGAGCGTATTGCGGATGAACGCGCCGATCGTGACATGATCGATGTCGAGGATCGGGAACTCCTTGACCTTCGCCTCCTTGAACGCCTCCAGCAGCTTGGCATCCAGCTCGTCGCCGGCCTCGCCATAGATCTGGCCGGTCTCCATGTTGACGATGTCCTCGGCCAGGTACTTGCCCGCAAGATCGGCGTCGTTGAAAAGTACCTCCTTCAGGCCCTCCTCGCCCAGCTCGCGCGCGCGCCGTGCGGTGATCTTCTCGCCGGACTTGACCACCACCTCGCCGGTCTTGGCGTTGACGAGGTCGGCCGACGGCGTGAGACCGCGCATCTTCTCAGGCACGAACGGAATCTTCCAGCCGAGCTTGGTGTCCTTCACCCGGATGGAGTTGTAGAAGGTGCCGAGGATGGTCTCCTTGTCGAAGCCGAGCGCATACAGCAGCGTCGTCACATGCAGCTTGCGGCGCCGGTCGATGCGCACAAAGACGATGTCCTTGGCGTCGAACTCGAAGTCGAGCCACGAGCCGCGGTAGGGGATGATGCGGGCCGCGAACAGGTACTTGCCGGAGGCGTGGGTCTTGCCCTTGTCGTGGTCGAAGAACACGCCGGGCGAGCGGTGCATCTGGCTGACGATGACGCGCTCGGTGCCGTTGATGATGAAGGTGCCGTTGGAGGTCATGAACGGCATGTCGCCCATGTAGACGTCCTGCTCCTTCACGTCCTTGACGGACTTGGCGCCGGTCTCCTCGTTCACGTCGAACACGATGAGGCGCAATTTGACCTTGAGCGGCGCGGCGAAGGTCATGTCGCGCTGCTGGCACTCGTCGACGTCGTACTTGGGCGGCTCGAACTCGTAGCGCTCGAAGTCGAGCGTGGCCCGGCCCGAGAAGTCGGAGATCGGGAAGACGGACTTGAAGACGGCCTGCAATCCCTGCTCGGGCCGCCCCCCCGGAGGCTCCTTGACCATCAGGAAGTCGTCGTAGGAGCTCTTCTGCACCTCGATGAGGTTCGGCATCTCGGCCACCTCGCCGATGGTGCCGAATTTTTTCCGGATGCGCTTGCGGCCACTGTAGGATTCAGCCATCTTGCCTCTCACGTCCTTCTGGCGAAGGGAGCTGCTGGTGGGCCGCGGCAGGGCCTAGGAACCCGCCGCGGGAATGGGTGTCAGTCGGTTACCGGCCGCCCCGGCGAAGGGGCCCCGGCAGGCAATGCAGGCCTTGCATGGCGAGAAGGGCGGCTGCAGCGCGCCCTTCCCCCAATGCAGATCGGCCGGTGCCGTCGCTACTTGACCTCCACGACGGCGCCCTGGTCCTCGAGCTGCTTCTTGATCTTGGCGGCCTCCTCCTTGGTGATGCCCTCCTTGATCACCTTGCCGCCGGCCTCGACCAGCTCCTTGGCCTCCTTGATGCCAAGGCCGGACACGATGGTGCGGACCTCCTTGATAACATTGAGCTTCTTGTCGCCGCCCGACTTGAGGACGACGGTGAACTCGGTCTGCTCCTCAGCCGCCGGGGCCGCGGCGCCGGCCGGAGCCGCCGCAACCGCAACCGGCGCCGCCGCCGACACGCCCCACTTCTCCTCCAGCAGCTTGGCAAGATCGGCCGCCTCCAGCACCGTCAGCTTGGAGAGGTCGTCCACGATTTTCGCGAGGTCAGTCATATGTAGGTCCTTCCGTCCGAATTTTGAATGCCCGTTGGGGAAATTCCCCGTTGCAGCCTTGATTCGCTAAGCCGTCAGGCGGCGCTCGCCGCCGCATTGGCCTCCTGGCGCCCCTTGGCAGCCAGCACGCGCGCCAGCTGGCCTCCGGGCTCCTTGACAATGCGGGCGATCTTGCTCGCGGGCGCCTGGATGAGGCCCACCAGCCTGCCGCGCAACTCGTCGAGGGAAGGCAGATCCGCCAGCGCCTGGACCCCGGCCCCGTCGAGCCGGGTCCTGCCCATGGCACCACCCAGGATCACGAGCTTGTCGTTCTCCTTGGAGTACCTGACGGACACCTTCGCCGCGGCGATCGGGTCCGACGAGTAGGCCACGCAGGTCTGCCCCTTGAGCAGATCGGTCACAGCCTCCATGTCGGTGCCGTCGAGCGCCAGCTTGGCCAGCCGGTTCTTGGTCACCTTGACCACGCCGCCGGCCTCCTTGACGCGCTTGCGAAAATCGGTCATCTGCGCGACCGTCATGCCCTTGTAGTGGGCCACGACGAGCACGCCGCTGGTCTTCCACTGCTCGCTGAGCTTCGTAACGAGCTCGCGCTTTTGCGCTCTATCCACGTTGCTCACTCCATCTTGCGGCCGGCACCCTCTTGCGGGAGCACCGATCCGTGGGTTGCACCTTGCCGCTCGAGCGGACCGAAGTCCGAGACGGCGCCAGAAACCCGTCCTTCCTCCGCGAGCTTGCGAAGGCGCAGACCCTAGAGCTGAAGCGGTGCGGCTTAAGGTTGCCGCCCGTTCGTCTCCCGTCTCATGCAGGCCCTCCAGAAGCGCGAGGCTTAGGCCGGATCGCAGAAGCGATTCTCCGGCACCGGCAATCTCGGACAGGTTGGGGGAAGCCTTCGGCCTTCCCAAGCCGGGGCCCTTGGCCCGAAGTCCTTGCTTTCTTCCGTCGACCTCCTCTGCTCAGACCGCGCCGGCGCCAGTGACGCTCGCCGCATCCACCTTCACGCCGACGCCCTGGGACGAGCTCAGCGAGATCTTGTTCAGGTAGTTGCCCTTGGCGCCCGACGGCTTGGCCTTGACGACCGCGTCGACGAACGCCCTGACGTTCTGCATCAGTTGCTCGTCGGTGAAGGAAGCCTTGCCGACGCCCGCCTGCACGATGCCCGCCTTCTCGACCCGGAACTCCACCGCGCCACCCTTGGCGGCCTTGACGGCGGACGTCACGTCCATGGTCACGGTGCCGACGCGCGGGTTGGGCATCAGGCCGCGCGGCCCCAGCACCTTGCCGAGCCGCCCCACCAGGCTCATCAGATCGGGCGTGGCGACGCAGCGGTCGAAGTTGATGGTACCGCCCTGCACCTGCTCCACCAGGTCCTCCGCGCCCACAACGTCGGCACCGGCCGCCTTGGCCTCCTCGGCCTTGGGGCCGCGCGCGAACACCGCCACCCGAAGCGTGCGGCCGGAGCCGTTCGGCAGATTGCACACGCCGCGCACCATCTGGTCGGCGTGCTTGGGGTCCACGCCGAGGTTCATGGCGACCTCGACGGTCTCGTCGAACTTCGCCTTCGCCCGCGACTTGACGACCTTTACCGCCTCGCCCAGCGGATAGAGCTTCTCGCGGTCGACACCCTCGCGCATCGCCTTGAGCCGCTTGCCTACGTGTGCCATGCCCCTCACTCCACCACCTGGAGACCCATCGACCGGGCCGTGCCCGCCACGGTCTTGGCGGCCTGCTCGAGATTGTCGGTATTGAGGTCCTTCATCTTCTGCTTGGCGACCTCAAGCACCTGCGCCCTGGTCACGGTGCCCACACTCGTGCGCCCCGGCTCCTTGGAGCCGCCCTGAATCTTGGCCGCCTTCCTGAGGAGATAGGAGGCCGGCGGTGTGCGCATCTCGAACGCGAAGGTCCGGTCCGAGAACACGGTGATCTTCACGGGCACCGGAGCGCCCTCCTCCATGTCCTTGCTCTTGGCGTTGAACTGCTTGCAGAACTCCATGATGTTGAGCCCGCGCTGGCCCAGCGCCGGGCCGATCGGCGGGGAGGGGTTGGCCTTGCCCGCGGGCACCTGCAAGTTGATGTAGCCGTCGATCTTTTTCGCCATCGGTTACCCGACCTTCCTTCTTGACAACCCGCCGCGATACCAATCCGCGCCGTCTCACACCACCTTCTCAACCTGGCCGAACTCCAGCTCGACCGGCGTCGGCCGGCCGAAGATAAGCACGCCCACCTTGACGCGCGAGCGCTCCTCGTCGACCTCCTCCACCTGCCCCTCGAAGGAGGCGAACGGGCCGTCGGCCACCCGCACCTTCTCGCCGATCTCGAAGGAGATCATGGGCTTGGGCCGCTCCACCCCCTCCTTGACCTGCGAGAGGATGCGCATGGCCTCGGCCTCGCTGATCGGCGTCGCCTTGTTCTCAGAGCCCAGGAAGCCCGTCACTTTCGGCGTGTTCTTGATCAGGTGATAGGCCGCGTCCGTCATCGACATCTTCACCAGCACGTAGCCGGGGAAGAGCTTGTGATGCACCTGCCTCTTCTGCCCGCGCCGGATCTCGACCACGTCCTCCATCGGCACCAGCACCTCCTCGAACAGGTCGGAGAGACCGGCGGCCTTGGCGCGCTCCCTGATGGCCTCAGCCACCTTGCCCTCGAAATTCGAGTAGGCGTGCACGATGTACCAGCGTTTCTCCATGGCTCGGGTCTCTTGCCGTCCTTCTGGGCGTCTTTCCAGCCGTGGCTGTCCGCTGCCGTCCGATGTGGCCCGCGGTCAGCCCCGCGCCGGCCCGGCCTGGAGGATGTACTTCACCACGGCGGCGATGATCTGGTCGGCGATCAGGAAGAAAATCGCGGTCAAGGTCACCATGATGAGCACCATGACCGTCGTGATCCAGACCTCTTTCCAGGTCGGCCACGTGACTTTCGAGACTTCCTGCCGGACCTCTTGGATAAAGACGAGAGGGTTCTTCATCTGCCCATGACCATGCGGCCGTGCATCGCGCGCGGCCGGTTGCTGCTTGTACTTTGCTTTTACTTCTCAGTAGCCTCGGCCCTCGCGCAGCGGGCGCGCCCTAAAAGGAGCACAACAAAAGTTGGCAGGGGCGGAGGGTCTCGAACCCCCAGCCTTCGGTTTTGGAGACCGACGCTCTACCAATTGAGCTACACCCCTAGAGCCTGGCCGACCGCGCGGGAGCGCTTACATAGCCTAGTTCGGCAGGCTTGTCACATTTTTTTCTTGACAAGCTGTCGATTGTGGGGCTGGCACTCGAGAAGCTGCCCCAGAGCTGCTTTTGCTGCGTGTTTCTCGGGGCTTACGGCTCCGGCGCGGCGACTTGGCTGATTCGACCTGCTCCCTACTCGATGATGCTGGTGACGACGCCGGCACCGACGGTGCGACCGCCCTCGCGGATGGCGAAGCGCAGCTTCTCCTCCATGGCGATCGGCGTGATCAGCTCGATCGTCACGGCAATGTTGTCGCC
>JBAPMW010000281.1:0-1786 GCA_049278815.1 Hyphomicrobiaceae bacterium | reverse complement strand
CGCCACCGTCAAACAGCGATGTTACATTCGTTCTCGCACAGTATGCAGAGGCGCTTGACCTGTATCGCTCGGGCAATGTCTTCATGCAGGGCGGCGCTTGGTACTACGAGATCGATGATGTGTCTGACGACGACGAGAAGATTCGCACATCGCCTCCAGTATCTTTAGCCAGGAAGTCGTGACATGCGGGATCAACGCACGCCAGCCAGCCGAGCAGCAGTGGAGGGTTATGAAACGACGACGCACATCTTTGGTGCCCTGTTTCGGGAGATAAAGGAGTTGGCTAAGAAAAAACCCGATGCATCAATGAGTGCCTTCAAAGTCGCGCAGGTTAATAGACTGCTCGGCGACATGAAGACGTTTCTTAAAGATGCACCCGAGCAGAAATATCTGGATCTGCTGGACGATGAGGCGCTGCCTCAAGTCGCCGATGCGCTTGTAGTCATGGCACAGTACGAGGGAGCCCTTAAGGGCTTTCGCGAGCGACACTATGGTTGGACCGGAACTGCACACGAATGGCTCATTGCCGACGAGGCCCAGCGCCTGGGCAGGCGAAAGAAGACGTGACAGCGGCCAATGCCAAAGCGCTCGATGTTCGCTTCTGGCAGACGTCGGGTAAGCAACCCGCAGGGTCAGGACCCCATCGGCAGCCCGCCCTACACCGCCGGCGACCGGAACACGTGAATATCCAGGTCGCGGATCTTCTTCCTCAGCGTATTGCGGTTCAACCCGAGGAGCGCGGCGGCGCGGATCTGGTTGCCGCGGGTGGCGGCCAGCGCGGCGATGAGGAGGGGGCGCTCCACGTGCTGGAGGATGCGGTCGTAGAGGCCGGCGGGGGGCAGCTCGCGGCCGTAGCTGGCGAAGTGGCCGGCGAGGTAGCGCTCCACCATCTCGGACAATTCCCGCGGGCTGTTGCCGCTCTCGGGCGCCGCGGGCGGCGGGGCGGCCTCGGTGAGCTCGGCCTCGATGATCGCGGCGGTGACGACGTCCTCGGGGTGCAGGGCGGCGATGCGGCGTACCAGGTTCTCCAGCTCGCGCACGTTGCCGGGCCAGTGGTAGCGCTTCAGGCGCTCGACCGCCGCCTGCTCGATGGTCTTCTGGCCGAGGCCGATCTTGGCGGTCTGGCGCAGGAAGTGGCGCACGAGGTCGCCCACGTCCTCCAGGCGCTCGCGCAAGGGCGGCAGGCGGAGGGGGACGACGTTGAGGCGGTAGTAGAGGTCCTCGCGGAACAGGCCCTGCGCAATCTGGGTCTTTAATTCCCGGTGGGTGGCGGCGACGATGCGCACGTCTGTTTTGATCGGAGTACGTCCACCAATGGTGGTGTACTCGCCCTCCTGCAGCACGCGCAGCAGCCGCGTCTGCGCCTCCATCGGCATGTCGCCGATCTCATCCAGGAACAGCGTGCCGCCCTCGGCCTGCTGGAAGCGCCCTTCCGTCCTCTGCTGCGCGCCGGTGAAGGCGCCCTTCTCGTGGCCGAACAGCTCGCTCTCGATCAGCTCGCGCGGAATCGCCGCCATGTTGATGGCAACGAACGGGCCGTTGCGGCGCTTGGAGTAGTCGTGCAGCACCCGCGCCACCAGCTCCTTGCCGGTGCCGGACTCGCCGTTGATCATCACGGTGAGATCGGTGCGGGTGAGGCGGGCGAGCGCGCGATAGATCTCCTGCATGGCCGGCGAGCGGCCGATGAGGGGCAGGTCCTCGCCCTCGCCGTCGGTCTGGACCGCCTGCTTGCGGCGGCTGGGCTCGGCCAGCGCCCGGCCGACGATGCTGACGAGCTCGTTCAGGT
>JBAPMW010000280.1:0-8609 GCA_049278815.1 Hyphomicrobiaceae bacterium | reverse complement strand
CCTAGCCCCTCCCCGCAAGGGGGAGGGGGACATGTCGGCGCATACGAGCGAGGGGGCGGCCCACCCCAGCGCCGGCATGACCGCTTTCGTCCGCGATCTGCACGGTCGGGCATATGCGGGCGGCTCCGATCCACATCAGCCGGAAAGCGCTCTAGACCAGCCCCGCATGCCGCCGCGTCGCCCCCACCAGCTCGTGCACGATGCCGGGCTCGGTCATGGCGTGGCCGGCGTCGGGGACGATCTGGAGATGGGCCTCGGGCCAGACGCGCGACAGGTCCCAGGCGTTCTTCATCGGGGTGACGACGTCGTAGCGGCCGTGCACGATGGTGCAGGGCAGGTGGCGGATGCGGTGAGCGTCGGCAAGGAGCCGGTCCTCCCGCTCGAAGAAGCCCTTGTTGACGAAGTAGTGGCACTCGATGCGGGCGAAGGCGATGGCGTAGGTATCGGCGCCGAACAGCTTCACGCGCTCCGGGTCCTGCATCAGCGACAGCGTGCTGCCCTCCCAGATCGACCAGGCGCGCGCCGCGGCAACCTGCACGTCGCGGTCGGGATGGGTGAGGCGGCGGTAGTAGGCGGCGATCATGTCGCCGCGCTCCTCGGGCGGGATGACCTTGCGGAACTCCTCGAACGCCTCGGGGAACAGCCAGCCGCAGCCGGCCTGGTAGAACCAGATCAGCTCCTCGCGGCGGAGCAGGAAGATGCCGCGCAGGATGAGGTCGCGGACGCACTCAGGATGTGTCTCGGCGTAGGTCAGCGCCAACGTGGAGCCCCAGGAGCCGCCGAACAGCTGCCAGCGGTCTACCTTCAAGTGGACGCGCAGCCGCTCCATGTCGGCCACCAGGTCCCAGGTAGTGTTGGCGTCCAGGCTTGCGTGCGGCAGCGACCGGCCGCAGCCGCGCTGGTCGAACAGCACGATGCGGTAGCGGGCGGGATCATGGTAGCGCCGCATGGTGGCGTTGCAGCCGCCGCCGGGGCCGCCATGCACGATGGCCACCGGCTTGCCGTAGGGGTTGCCGCATTCCTCGTAGTAGATCTCGTGCCCCGCCCCCACCTTCAGACGGCCGTGGCGGTAGGGCTCGATGGGAGGATGGAGAGCAAGCCGCTCCCGTGCCGACATGGCGTGAGGCATTCCGTGTTGCGTCCCGTGTCTCTTGACTTACAGGGGGGCACCCGAGGAAGGCAAGCCTAAGGCGGGTGTCGGGCGTCGGGCTTCGGGCGTCGTAAGACAGAGCAAGCGGTCGAAGCATAGGCATTGCCCAGGCTGCCGCCCCCAGAGCCCGACGCCCGACTTTCGACGCCCGACACCCGACTATCACGCGACGGGCCGGGTCTTGAGCCTCTGCAGCCGCAGCTTGCGGTCGTAGAGCGTCTCGCCGCCAGGCACGCGGATCTCCTGCAGCATGGCGACGATGTGCTGGCTCGGCTCGGGCGTGAGCATGCTGGTGGCGATGGTGGCCGCCGTGCCGATCGGGAGGCCGATGGCGCCCGCCAGGACGCTGGGCAGCGTCCAGACGCCCGCCTCGCCGAGCAGGATGGCGGCGGTCGTGGCCACGAGGCCGGCGACGAGCCCGGCGATGGCCCCCCATGCCGTGGTGCGCTTCCACCAGATCGAGAGGAGGAGCACGGGAAACACCGCCGATCCGCTGTAGGCCAGGGACCACAGGAAAAGGCGGAGCGGGTCCGCCGGCGCGGCGATCGCAAGCCACGCCGCGACCAGGGCGATGCCCCCGAGCGCCCCGCGCGCCGCGAGAACGCGCGCGGCCTCGGAGGCCGGCTCGGCGCGCAAACCATGGACGATGTCCTCCGAGACGATGGCCGCGCTTGCCATCAAGGCGGAAGCGAGCGCCAGAAGGGCGGCCGCGAGGCCGCCGGCCAGCGCCAGGTAGACGAGCACCCGCGGGAAGCCGGCGGCATACGAGAGCGCGAACAACACCGCGTCCCGGTCGAAGCTGATGTTGACCAGCCGCACGGTTGGTCCTGTGGCGTCGACGCGGGCGAGCCCAAGCTCCTGCAACGTCTGGAACCAGGCCGGCAGGCCGGCGATCGGCTGGCCCACCACCTGGTCGAGCAGCAGCACCCGCAGGTAGATGGCGACGGCGGGCAGCGTCAGCAGCACAGCGCCGGCGATCATCACCGCCCAGCCGAACGACTTGCGCGCCTCGTGCACGCCCGGCGTCGAGCCGGGGCGCATGAGCAGCGACGGCGAGCCGGCGATGCCCGCGGTGGCTGTCAGCAGCGTCAAGGCGAAAGCCACGCTGCCGACGCCGCCGAAGGCATCGATGAAGCGCTTGGCGAGGGGCTCCAAGCCGTGGCCCGGAAAGTCGAACACCAGCGACGAGGCGGTGAGGATCGGCAGGCTGCGTGCATCCTCCATGCGCGTGAGGACGCGCAGGGTGTTGCCGTGGGTCATCTGCGGCAGGGGCAGGTTGGTGAGCGTGAGGGCAACGATGGTCGCCGGGACTGCGAGCGCAACCAGCGCTGCCATCGCCTTGGCGGAGCCCGACCACGTCTGCGAGCGCATGCCGCCGGCCACCACCATGGCAACGGCGCACACCACCACCGCGAGGGCCATCGCCTCCTCCGGCTGGCCGATGAGCTGGGCCGAGGCGTAGGCGGCGAACCTGGCCTCGGCGGCGAGCAGCAGCAGCAGAGGCACGGCCAGGACGGCGGCCGCGACCACGCGCAACGTGCGGCTCTCGAAGCGCCGGCTCAGGTAGCTCGGGACCGTGTAGTCGCCGGACTTGCGCAGAAACGGCGCGAGCAGCACGCCCATGAAGACGAGGCCGGCCGTGATGCCGAGGCTGAGGCACAGGGCATCGTAGCCCACCACGAAGAAGGCGCCCGTGAGAGCGAGAAAGCCCGCGCCGCCAAGGGCGCCGATGGCGAGCACGAGCCCGTTGAAGACCGCCGGCACGCGCCGGCCGCAGGCGAAATAATCCTGAGCCTCCCTGGTGGGGGTGCACAGGCCGACGGCGGCGTAAAGTGCGATGGGCCCCACGAGCATGATGAGCCGCACGACCGCGTCGGAGACGCCCAGGTGCTCGAGCATGAGCGCCATCAGCACCAGCGAGGCCAGCGCGGAGGCGAAAATGCCGAAATAGGTGCCGAGCCGCGGGTTGACGAGCCCGGCGCGCGAGGTCGCCGCCATGCTGTGCGATGCCCTTCAGTGTCTCAGATGTCCTCGTGCGCGCCGTGCCAGTGGTCGATGGCGTCCTGGCGGTTGACGAACACGGCGACGGTGACGAAGGCGATGATCAAGAGCCCGTGGCAGGCCAGGAAGTAGCCGAGCGGAATGCCGAAGATGCGCATCCCGTTCAGCACCTCGGCATAAAGCGGCAGCACGATAAGGACGAGCAGGAAGGGCACGAGGCTGGTGAGCATCTGCACCTTGGTGTTGCGCCAGTAGGCCTTGTGCTCGCTCCATTCGATCATGACCATACCTTTCCAACTCAGCGGCGGGAGCCTGCAACCTTGGGATGTTTTCCAGCCCATGCACCGACATGGCCAACACGAAGGGCCAACAGAGGGCCAGCACATGGTGGCATGAGGGCCGCAACGGCACAATCCGCCGTCCACCCGCCGTCCACCCGCCGTCCACCCGCCGTCCACTGGACGGCGCGCTGAACGACACAGGCAGGCGGCATTGGCCAATGCCGAAAAAAGCGCTAATTTCATGACGTCGCAAGCGCAAGGCGGTAGGTTGGGTGGCACTCGGCACTCCGAAGGGGACGTGGATGCGGGAGACATGAGCGGCTACCGGTTTATTATCGTCGACGATCACCCCCTGTTTCGCGGCGCCCTGGGGCAGGCGCTGGGCGATGCTTTTGCCAATGCCGAGGTGCTCGAGGCCGGCTCGCTCGACGAGCTGACGGACCAGCTGGTCAGTGCCGGCGAGATCGACCTGATCCTGCTCGACCTGGCCATGCCGGGGGTGCATGGCGTCTCCGGCCTCCTCTACCTGCGGGCGCAGCATCCGGAGATCCCCGTGGCGGTCGTGTCGGCGAGCGATGACCCTGGCACCATCCGCCAGTGTCTCGACTGCGGGGCGTCGGGGTTCATCCCCAAGTCGCAGCCGGTGGAGTGCATCCGCGACGCCATCCGCAAGATCCTGCTCGGCGAGGTGTGGCTGCCCGCCGACGTAGACCTCGACGGCGTCCCGGCCAACGAGACGGCCGAGCTCGTCTCCCGCGTGTCGACGCTGACACCGCAGCAGGTGCGCGTGCTCATGATGCTGGGCGAGGGCCTGCTGAACAAGCAGATCGCCTTCAAGCTCGGCGTCTCCGAGGCCACCATCAAGGCCCACGTCTCGGCCATCCTCCAGAAGCTGGGTGTCGACAGCCGCACGCAGGCGGTCATCGCCATCAGCAAGATCGGCGGATCGGGGGATTGGACGCGGCTGCCGAATTGAGGCAGGAGGCGGAGCGGGACGCTCCCCTCACACCCTGCGACCTCTGCTCACCTTATCAACTTCAACGCGCCCGCCAGCTCCTCGCCGTCTGCGGCGCCGAGCTCCCCGCACCTGTGGACAGTACAGGGACGACCGACAGACGAAGATCGCCGACATCGGGATGCTCCACGGCAACCCGCGCGGTGATAGGATCGCCAGCCATCTTCCGCCTCGACGGGGCAGAGCTGGGCAGCCGGTCCACCAAATGGTGGACGCGACGGGTGGGAAGATGTGCCATGCAGGTAAGCCCCAGCGTCAGCTTTTTCCGGAGGAGGTTCCGCCATGCTCCCCAAGCGCCCAGTCATCGCCTGCCTGGCCGCGGCCCTGCTCGGCTTGGGTGCGGCTGCCGGAGAGGCCGCCGACAAGGGAGCTGAGGGCTTCTGGTACGGCCCGCTCAAGGCCGGCCCGGTCGAGCTGCGGCTCGGCTTCGTCATCGACAAGGGCGCCGACGGCAGCTTGCGCGGTGTCATGGACAGCCTCGACGAGGGCGCAACGGATATCCCGATGGACGAGGTGAAGGTTGCGGACAAGGCGGTAGCCTTCACGATCAAGCCGCTCACGATCACCTACAAGGGAACGCTGAGCGCGGACGGTCAATCGATCGAGGGCACCTACACGCAACGCGGCATATCGCTGCCATTCACGCTCCAGCGGGCCGACAAGAGGGCGGCGAACGCCCGGCCGCAGGACCCCAAGAAGCCCTATCCCTACGTCGAGGAGGAGGTGAGCTACAAGAGCGGTGCCATCGCGTTCGCCGGCACCTTCACCAAGCCGAGCGGCGACGGCCCCTTCCCTGCGGTGCTGCTGATCACCGGCTCGGGTGCGCAGGACCGCAACGAGACGATCCTCGGTCACAGGTGGTTCCTGGTGCTTGCCGACCACCTGACACGCAAGGGGATTGCGGTGCTGCGTGTCGACGACCGCGGTGTCGGCGGCTCGACCGGCGTGCTGATAGAGGCCGGCATCGAGGAGCAGGCGGACGACGTGCTGGCCGGCGTCGCCTATCTCAAGGGCCGGAAGGATGTCCGGACCGACCGCATCGGCTTGATCGGGCACAGCGAGGGCGGATTCGTGGCGCCGCTGGCTGCGAGCCGCTCCAAGGACGTAGCCTTCATCGTGCTGCTGGCCGCCCCGGGCGTCACCGGGGAGGAGGTGCTGGTGCGGCAGTTTGAGGACGTGGCGAAGGCCCAGCCGCAGGTGACCGCGGAGGAGCTGGCCAACGCGCGCGACCGGCAGCGGCGGGCTTTCGCCATCGTCAAGGAGGGCCCGGACGCCGAGACCATTCGCAAGCGGCTGCTCCAGTTGGAGCAGGAAGCGCTGGCCACCCTGTCGGACGCTAAGAGGAAGGAGTACGAGGGCGTCAAGGCGCAGGCGGCGATGCAGCTGGAGATGTCGCTCACGCCGTGGTTCCGCTCGTTTGTGCGCTACGACCCCCAACCCGCGCTCGTGAAGGTGGCGGTCCCGGTGCTGGCGCTGAACGGCGACAAGGACGTGCAGGTGGCCGTGAAAGAGAACCTGGGCGCCATCGCCAAGGCTCTGCGCGAGGGTGGCAACACGGACGTGACCGTCAAGGAGCTCCCGGGCCTCAACCATCTCTTCCAGCACAGCGAGACCGGCGCTATCGCCGAGTATGGCAAGATCCAGGAGACCTTTGCGCCGGAGGCGCTGGAGGAGGTCTCGTCCTGGCTGCTGACCCGGGCGGGCCGGCAGTGACACTGCACAGGGCGCGATGCTGCGCGAGCGGCATGGCGCCCCGGCCGGGCCGCTCCTAAAGGGTGCGGGGGCGCAGCGTCAGATCCCGGCTGCCCGGCAGTAGGCCCACGGAGCAAAGCGCACGGAGTGGAGCTCGATCCAGCCGCGCGCCTGCAGGTTGCGCACCAGCAGATAGCCGCCTTCCTGGCGCAGGACCCGGAACGCCCGGCCTTTGCGCGCCGGCTTCCAGCAGTGACGGCTCCGGCGATGACACCTGTCGGCGAACAGCCACGCGCCATGGTCGGCCGTGACGCAGGCCCGATGGCGGCTGTGTGCCTGGGCAGGCCCGGCGACCCAGCTCAAAGAGCCGATCATCATCATCAGGGCTGCGGCCCCCAGGGCGAAGAGCGATTTACGAGACACTGAAGCATGCTCCACGGGTTGAATACGGAAAAGCTGAAGCGGAACCGGATATTTACTCCGGTTTGAGACAGTCGTCGACACTCAATTGTCCGTAGCCCACTGAGATCGCTCGTTTTCTCTTATGGGTTGCTGTAATTATTCTTCATCAATCGCAAGTTGATTTCATGAGCAACTCTGCCTTGCGGCAGGGTTGCTCCGTTCGGCTCCTGTCTTGCCTGGGCACGCACGACGAACGCCGGCGGCCCCGCTCCTCCCTCATCGCTCTCGCGCCAGAAGATCGACCAGGCGCTGAAGACGTGGGTTGCAGCCGATATCGATGGCTGTATTATGGTTGGACAGGCAGTGCTGAGACGACTATTATTGTTGCGATAAGGAAATTCTGTTTGGAGCTTTGTTGCCGTGACGCGACCGCTTCGGGCATTCATATCCTATCGCCGCAGCGACACTTTTGTGCTGGCGGCAAGCGCCACGGCGACGACGTTCATCGAGCGTCTGACCGCGGCACTGAGGCAGCTCGGTTTCTCAGAGGTCTTCGTCGATACCGAAGAACCGATGACAGGCGAGGAGTTCGAAGGGCGCATTCATCGCGCGATCTCGAATTGCGACCTGTTTATTCCGCTGATCGGACCGGATTGGCTGCGTCTTCTCCACGAGAAGAGGCGAGATCCCGAGCCAGACATTCTGGTGCGCGAGCTGCAAGCGGCGTTAAGGCTGGACAAGGACATCGTCCCGCTGCTGATCGACGGCGCCGTTATCCCCCGCTTTGGCGACCTTCCGGAAACGATCGGGGAACTCGCCGCCATCGATGCCGAGACCGTTGCCTCCGATGCTCCCGTCGAGGCGATCGCCGCCAAGCTGGGACACCCGGCACGGGCGGTCGCTCGAATCCGCAGACTTGGTCCCCGATGGATCAAGGGTTACGCTTTGTTCGGATTGTTCGTCTGGCTTTTGTGCGGCGTAGTGCCTCACGTACTCGGTTGGTGGGAATTCGGCGACGCCTGGGTCGGACTGGCGACGGGCTGGGCAGGCTTTTTCATATATCCCTTCTTCTTCATGCCCTTCGTAATGTTCGCGCTCTATCGTCCGTTTCAAGTTGTCTTGGAAGCAACGCTCAATGCCGATAATCCGAGCGATGCGTTGAAATTCGCGTCGCCGATTATCTTAGGCGCTGTTTTCGCGCTCGCTATGACGGTTGTCGAGGTGTCGCCGCTTCATGTCCCGTGGTCTATTCATCCAAAGCTGGCTGACCAGTGCTCAGGGCCCGAAGATCGTGCCCTCAAAGCGGAGCCAGGGGAGCCGGTCGTTGCATACGATCGCGATCGCCGCATCCTGGCGTACTACGGTACGTCTGACGCGATGCGTCAGAAGTACGGCAATGAATTCTGGATGAACGACAAGTGCTGGCCAAATGTGTTCTTTTATCTCACCGTACCACCAAGAGAGGAATGGTACGCGGCAGAGCGGAATGCAGTGCAGCATGCGTTCCTGAAAATGCTTGGCAAGGACTCCAAGGGTCTGAAAGGGACCGAAGCTCCCTATTCCAGACTGTTCTGGGTCTATGTGTTATCATTCTTCGTGTGGATCACGCTCTTCGCTTCCGCCCTCTTCATGGCTGCGATTTATTCCGTTGTCTCCATTCGCCGGCCGCGCGATGGCAGGGTCTTGCGGGTGCCAAACGAGGACGCGTTTCTGTGTCTCATGTATGCGTTCATCACGGCGCTGGTCTGGGTACCCTTTCGGATGGTGACCAACAGCATCAAGTTTTCCTATAATTGCGGGGAGGCAGGATGTGTACCCCTATGGGAGTTCTTCGTGAAAGATGGCGGGCTTGGCCTCGCTTTCGTTGCACTATATGTGGCGCTTACGGTCGGAATGCTTCGGAACCACAGGCGGCTGCTGCTGGGCTTTCTCGGGACGACCGTCGTCTGTTTGTTTTGCGCGCTGGCGCTGGTCGTTTACCTGTTCCATGAGAAGCTAGCCGAGTTCGCGAACTACTGGCAGTTCTGGCTCGTTGTGTCCCTGCTCATTGGTCTGGTGCTGATTGTCC
>JBAPMW010000279.1:0-1905 GCA_049278815.1 Hyphomicrobiaceae bacterium | reverse complement strand
TTGCCGTCGATGTTCATGGTGGGTCCTTTCCACAAGCGCCGGCGGGATCCCCTCTCCCCGCTTGCGGGGAGAGGGCTAGGGTGAGGGGCAGCCACACCCTCTGCGCTCGGAGTGTGCTCGCCATCCCGGCCCTGTCCATGAGGGGGCATCGCCATTGGCTGCCCCTCACCCCGACCCTCTCCCCGCGCTGTTGGAGCACGCGGAGAGGTTGGCGTAGCGCGGGGAGAGGGAGACTCCCATGAGCAACTGGTCGCTCGATCTGGCGCTGATGGTGCCGGCCCCCGTCTATTGGGCCGGCGTGGCGCTGGCCGTCGTGCTGGTGGCGCTCCTGCTGGTGCGGCGCGCGCGCGGGGCGCTCTTGCGGGCGCTGTCGCTGACCGCGTTGCTGCTGGCACTTGCCAACCCGACGCTGCGCCAGGAGGAGCGCGAGAGCCTCGCCAACATCGTCATCGTCGTCACCGACGAGAGCCTGAGCCAGACCATCGCCGGCCGCCCCGAGCAGACCGCCGCCATCAAGCGCGAGCTGGAGGCGCGGCTCGGCGAGCTCCCCAACCTGCAGGTGCGCTGGGTCTCCTCCGCCAAGCCCACGGGCCAGCACGCCGCCGGCACCAGCCTGTTCGCCGACCTGAACGGCGCGCTTGCCAACACGCCTCCCGACCGCCTCGCCGGCGTGATCATGATCACCGATGGCCAGGTGCACGATGTGCCGAAGTCGGCGCAGGCGCTGGGCTTCGACGCGCCGGTGCACGCGCTCCTCACCGGCAAGCCCGGCGAGTTCGACCGCCGCATCGAGATCATCAAGGCGCCGCGATACGGCATCGTCGGCTCCACCCGCGAGATCGAGCTCAAGGTGGTGGAGACCGGCCGCAAGGGCCGCGCGGGCGACCGCGTCACCATCAAGATCCGCCGCGAGGGCAGCCCTGACACCACGCGCGTTGCCCTCATCGGCAAGACGGTGACGGTGCCTCTAGGGTTCCCGCACGCGGGACAGAACCTCCTGGAGCTGGAGCTGGAGACGGCGCCCGGCGAGCTGACCGCCGCCAACAACCGCGTCGTCGTGGTGGCCGAAGGCGTGCGCGAGAACCTGCGCGTGCTCCTGGTTTCGGGCGAGCCGCACGCCGGCGAGCGCGTATGGCGCAACCTCCTGAAGTCCGATGCCGCCGTGGATCTCGTCCACTTCACCATTCTGCGTCCGCCGACGAAGAACGACGGGACGCCGACCAGAGAGCTCTCGCTGATCCAGTTCCCGACGCGCGAGCTGTTCGCCGAGAAGATCAAGGACTTCGACCTCATCATCTTCGACCGCTACCAGCACCGCGACATCCTCCAGTCGGTCTACTACGAGAACATCGCCCGCTACGTGCAGGAAGGCGGCGCGCTGCTGGTCGCCTCGGGCGACGACTACGCCGGCAAGGCGAGCCTCGCCTACACCGCGCTCGGCTCGGTGCTGCCGGCCATGCCGACGGGCCAGCTGATCGAGCGCCCCTACAAGGCGAAGCTGTCCGGCGACGGCGTCAAGCACCCGGTGACGCGCGGGCTGCCCGGGTCGGAGGAGAAGGACCCGCGGTGGGGCCGCTGGTTCCGGCAGGTGGAGGTGTCGCCCGGCCGCGGCCGCGTGCTCATGCACGGCGCCGACGATCGCCCGCTGCTGGTCCTCGACCGCAAGGCCAAGGGCCGCGTGGCACTGCTGCTCTCCGACCATGCCTGGCTGTGGGCGCGCGGCTACGAGGGCGGCGGGCCGCACACGGATCTGCTGCGCCGGCTGTCGCACTGGCTCATGAAGGAGCCGGACCTGGAGGAGGAGCGGCTGCTGGCCTCCGCCAAGGGCCTCAAGCTCACCGTCGAGCGCCGGTCCATGGAGGAGGAGGCGGTGGGCCGCGTGCAGGTCGCGGCCCCGGGCGGGGA
>JBAPMW010000278.1:0-7772 GCA_049278815.1 Hyphomicrobiaceae bacterium | reverse complement strand
GTCTGGGGCATCGAGAAGGATACCGCCGAGCCTGCAGTGATCGTCACGGCATATCGACCGAGGCCAGACCAATGGAGCCAGGACTTCAAGAGCCGCAAGCGGTGATCACCAGACCGGCCGTCGAGATCGTGCGCGAGGGCCGATACATGGCCGAGGTTCCCGTGGCTCTGATCGAGACGGGAAGCGGATGGTCGCCGGATCTCTCGTTGGACGATGCGGAAAAGCTCGACGAGGTGCGGCTCGCCTTGCGCCGGGAAGACCTCAAGGCCGCTGCGCGGCTCGGCACGGTGTATGAGGTGACCCCGGTTGCGGCGGAGTAGGACGCCCCGCCCCATTCCGCGCCAGCGTGTGCCCATGGCCAGCAAGCCCCCGCCCTACTCCCCATAAAGCAGATACCGCGCCCGCTGCGCCCTGAAGCTCGCCACCTCCGGCTGCCACGCGGCGATGATGTCGGCGGCGCTGCGGCCGTCGGCGAGCAGGCGGTGGAGCCGCCTGGTGCCGGCGAGCGCGTGGAGCATGGCCAGGTTGGCGATGGGTCTGGCGATGCCCTTGGCGCGGGTCTCGGCGAACAGCGCCGCGAGCACGTGCATGCCCGTCTCCAGCGGCGCGAAGACGGCAGGGTCCGTGACCTCTATGTGCACCCCGTCGAGGCGCCTGCCCTCGAAGCGCGGACTGAGCGCCACGCCGGGGATCGAGCGCGGCGTGTAGGCGTGGGCCGTAAAGCGCACGCCACCGAGCCCCGCCGCGTCGAGCCGCGCTGCCAGGCTGGCCCCGTTCACCCACGGCGCGCCGAGGAGCGAGAAGGGCGTCGGCGTGCCGCGCCCCTCGTTGACATCGGCCTCGCCGACCAGCCCCATGCCGGGATAGACGTGCGCCGCGTCGAAGGTCGGGATGTTGGGGCTGGTCGCCACCCACGTGCGCCCGAGCTCGGGCCAGAGCATGGCGCGGCGCCAGCCCTCAAGGGGAACCACCATCAGATCGAGCGCGCCAAGGCCGTCGAGCCAGGCCTCGCCCTTGATCATGCCGGCGAGCTCGCCCGCGGTCATGCCGTGCACGATGGGGATGGGGTACTGCCCCACGAAGGAGGCGAGCGGCGCCTCCAGCACAAAGCCGGACACGTAGGCGCCGCCCAGCGGATTGGGCCGGTCCAGCACCACGAACGGGATGCGCGCCGCCGCCGCGGCCTGCATCGCCAGCCCCATGGTGGAGATGTAGGTGTAGAAGCGCGTGCCGATGTCCTGGATGTCGAACACCAGCACATCGACGTCGCGCAGCATGGCCGGCGTCGGCTTTCTGGTGGCGCCGTACAGGCTGAACACCGGCACGCCCGTCCTGGCATCCACCGTGTCCCCGACCTTGGCGCCGGCCTCGATGGCGCCGCGGAAGCCGTGCTCCGGCGCCAGGATCGCCGTGAGCGTGAGGCCGGGGGCCTTGGCCAGCAGGTCCGCCAGGTGCTCGGCCCCCACGCGGCTCGTTTGATTGGCGATCAGCCCCACCCGCCGGCCCGCAAGACGCGCGAAGCCCGACCGCGCCAGGGTCTCGGCGCCGGTGACAACCGGGCTCGATGGTGGCCGAGCGTGCGCTGTATCTGCCATGGCCAGCATGCCCACGATCGCAAGCAGCGCCGCGCTGCCGCCGCCCCTTCTCAGACCCGCCACGCGCGTACCGTCCTCTCCTGCGCCTCTATTCCGCGGCCAGCAAGGAGATGTCCCCCGGCGCCCCCGCCGGCTCCACCAGCCGCAGCGCCTCCTGAAGGACGCCGATGCCGGCCCCGTGGTGGGGGGTGCGCTCGGAGAGGTGCCGGCGGAAAGCGCGCGCCCGCGGCTGGCCGTGGTAGAGGCCCAGGATGTGGCGGGCGACGTTGTTGAGGCGGCCGCCGGCCCCGATGTGCCTCTGCGCATAGGGCAGCAGCGCCTCGATCACGTCGCGGCGCGAGGGAGATGCGCTCCCATCGTCGAACAGGCGCCGATCCACGTCCGCAAGCAGGTACGGGCTCTGATAGGCCGCCCGCCCCAGCGCCACGCCGTCGACCTTCGCAAGGTGCGCCTCCGCCTCCTCCAGGGAGCCGATGCCGCCGTTGATGACGATCTCCAGCTCCGGGTGCGCCGCCTTGAGGCGATGGACGCGGTCATGGTCGAGCGGCGGCACCTCGCGGTTCTCCTTGGGCGAGAGGCCCTTGAGCCAGGCCTTGCGGGCATGCACCATGAAGGTGCGGCAGCCCGCCTCCGCCACCGCCATGACGAACCGCTCCAGGCCCGCCTCGCTGTCCTGGTCGTCGATGCCGATGCGGCACTTCACGGTGACAGGCACTGCGACCCGCGCGCGCATCGCCGCCACGCACTCTGCCACCAGCTCCGGCTCGCCCATCAGGCAGGCGCCGAACCGGCCCTCCTGCACCCGGTCCGACGGGCAGCCCACATTGAGGTTGATCTCGTCGTAGCCAAAGTCCGCCCCGACGGCGGCGGCCTCGGCAAGCCTGGCGGGGTCGCTGCCGCCCAGCTGCAGCGCCACGGGATGCTCCTGCGGGCTGAATCCCAGCAGCCGGCCGCGGTCGCCGTGCAGCACCGCCTCCGCCGTCACCATCTCGGTGTAGAGCAGCGCCCGGCGCGTGATGAGCCGATGGAAGAACCGGCAATGCCGGTCCGTCCAGTCCATCATCGGTGCGACGCAGAATTTGTGGAGCTGAGGGTTCGCCATTCTTCCCGTATCTACAGCGTTATCGGCCGGAGCAAAACGGGTGCGTTGGCGCACGGGCTCAAGCGGATGGACTGGGGCTTGCCATCCCCGCGGCTATTTCGGCGGTGCGCCCTTCCTGGGCATCATCGACCGGGCGGGCCGTCGCGGAGGGCGGCACAGGCAAAGTGATCCGCCCGCACCTATTCCGCCGGCTTGGCGCCGGCCGGGCCGATGCCTTCGGTCTCGCTGGGTCGCTTGCCGCCCAGGCGATTCGCCAGGGCGAGAATCTCGCCCACGACGCCGCGCCGGAACAGCAGCACGGTGACGACGAAGATCGCCCCCTGGATGACCGGCACATACTCGCCGAAGCCGGCGAGGTAGTTCTGCATCGTGATGATGATGCCCGCGCCAACAATGGGGCCGAATACCGTGCCGAGGCCGCCCACAAGCGTCATCAGCACCACCTCGCCCGACATCTGCCAGGTGACGTCCGTGAGCGAGGCGAGCTGGAACACCATGGCCTTGGTGGCGCCGGCGAGGCCGGCCAGCGAGGCCGAGAGCACGAAGGCGATCAGCTTGAAGCGGTCCACCGCGTAGCCCAGCGATATCGCCCGTGCCTCGTTCTCGCGAATGGCCTTGAGCACCTGGCCGAACGGGGAATGGATGGTGCGGTAGACGATCAGGAAGCCGATGCAGAAGATCGCCAGCACCACGTAATAGAAGACGAAGTCGTTGCTCAGCGGCAGCAGGCCGAGCAGCGGCCGGCGCGGAATCGCCTGGATGCCGTCCTCGCCGCCGGTGAACGGCGCCTGCACGCACAGGAAGAACACCATCTGCGCCAGCGCCAGGGTGACCATGGCAAAGTAGATGCCCTGCCGGCGGATGACGATGACACCGACGATGAGGCCGAGCAGCGCGGCAACAGCGGTGGCAGCCAGAATGGCGAGCTCAGGCGTGAGCGGCGGCAGCGGGATCGTCAGCCATGTCCAGCCGACAAACGGCAGCCCGAAAGGCAGCTGCACGGTGCCGACCTTGGCCAAGTGCCCGGCGACGTAGGCGGCAAAACCGAAGAACATGGCATGCCCGAACGACAGCAGCCCGACGTAGCCGACCAGCAGGTTGAAGGCGCAGGCGAACAGCGCACGCGCCCATGACCGGATTGACCGAATAGATCGGGGCTGCCAGCACGCCGGCCAGCGCCGCGAGCCCGACGAAAGTCCTTGGTTAACCCTTGGGTCTGCAGCACGTACTCGTCGGCCATCGAGCTTCTCGCAGTGAGGTAAGGCCTACAGACACGACGCAGAACATCCCGAGCAGATGGCGCGTGCAAGTGGCCTTATTGTGCGGAGCGAGATGTGTCAACCGGCACGGTGCCGCCTTCGAGCTCGCCCGATCCGGGCCTTCTGGCGCAGCGCGAGCTTGCTGCGATCTGATAACCAGCCAACGTACCAATGCCGCCCGGATCCCCTCTCCCCGCTCTTCGCGGGGAGAGGGTCAGGGTGAGGGGCAGCCACAAGGGAAACCTCTCCACGAGATGCCTCCGACAAGGCAAATCCCAGGCGGTATGCAGGCCGGTCGTTGAGAGGTTGGAGCCTTTTGCTGCCCCTCACCCCAGCCCCCCCGTCGCCCTCGGGGCCATTGCGGCGAGGTGGTCATTGTGGATGGCCCGAGGGGGGCGGGGAGAGGGGGCTCCTCGCCGTTCCCTTCCATCCATGCGGCAAGCTCAGGTCAGGGCTTCCCCACAACGGCGTCACACCCATCTATCTCGGCCATGAGCTCCAGATAGGTCTCGGCGATCCGGCGCCAGGAGAACGCCTTGGCGCGCTGCAGCCCACGGGCGACCAGGCTGGCCCGCAGGTCTGGCTCGTACAGCAGGCGGCGGATGGCGGCGATCCATGCATCGGCGTCGTCGGGATCGGCGAGCAACGCCGCCTCGCCGCACACCTCCGGCAGGCAGGGCGACGTGGAGGCCACCAGCGGGCACCCGAGCGCCATGGCCTCTGCGGCCGGCAGGCCGAACCCCTCGATGCGCGAGGGGAACAGCAGGCAGAGCGCCCGCGACAGGGCATAGGCAAAGTCGCCGTCGCTGATGCGGCCCAGCAGGCGGACGTTGCCGGGCAGCGGCCCGTAGGACGCGAGCGTCGGCCCATCGATGTCGCCGGCGATGACGATGTCGAGGCCCAGCCGATCGAGCGCGGGCGCCAGCCGCCACATCAGCTCGGTGTTCTTGTATCTCTGGCTGCGGCCGAGGCAGAGCGCGAACGGACGCGGTCCCCCGAGCTGGAGGCGCGAGGCACCCGCGTTCCAGCGCAAGGCATGGTCGCTGCCGTTGTACGTCACCACGATCTTGCCGGCGGGCGCCACGCCCTGGCCGATGAGGTGCTCGCGCGACAGCTCCGAGACGGTGGCAATACTGCAGGCATTGCGGCCCAGCATCGGCAGAACGAGGCGGTGCGCCAGCCGGAACAGGCGGCCGTAGCTCTCCGGCACGATGCGGGTGTGAAGGTCGTGGATGCAGGCGATATGCCGGCGCTTGAAGGCGGGGGCCAGGTTGCAGAAGCTGAGGAGCCCGCCGCGGGCATGCCACGGCAGCTGCACCTGCACCCAGAATTGCGGCAGGCGCGGCCGCGTGAGCTCCGGGATCACCCGCGTCGGGATGCACCGCAAAGGCAGGTCGCGCGGTTGCCGCGGTGCCAGCAGGGTCAGATGGAGGCCAGCGGCGAGCGGGTGGTCCTCGGCCAGGAGAGCATCGAGGGCGAGCGTGACCTCGCGGGCATAGCGGGCGACGCCGGTCTGCGCCAGCGTCACGAAGTCGCCGTTGATGCTCCAGGTGCGCAATTCAGTTCTCATTGCAGCGCCTTCCAATCAGCAAACATTTCATGGGTTCTTGGTAACGTTGTGCGAATCGCATCCCGATGGATGTCTCGCAGAGCCAACTCAGCAGCACGTTCATGAAGCTCGTTGTCATCATACCGACCGTCGGACGCAAGCAGACCGTCACCCGCATCCTGCGGCACCTCGAGCGGCAGACGAGGCCGCCAACTGAGGTCATCGTCTCCGCTCCCGACAGCAGCCACGTCGAATCGTTCTCGGCGACGCGCTACCCAGTATCGTACGTTTTCGGAAAGAAAGGATTGTGCGCGCAGCGCAACCAGGCACTGGAGAAGGTGCTCGGCCGTTTCGATATCGTCACCTTCTTCGATGACGATTTCCTTGCCGCAACCACCTATCTTGAGCGGCTCCTCGACGCTTTCAACGCGCATCCCGACTGGGCCGTGGTCCACGGCAACGTCGTCGTGGACGGCGTGCGCGGACCGGGCTTGAGCTTCGAGGGGGGGCTGCGGGCGCTGGAGTGTGCGGAAGCCGCGCCTGCCGGCGCGCCGGTCGTGATCGATCACGCCGGTGCCTACGGCTGCAACATGTCGATGCGCCTGGAGCAGATCGGGGCGCTGCGGTTCGATGAGCGGCTGGTGCTCTACGGCTGGCAGGAGGACATCGATTTCACGAGCCAGCTCGGGCGTTTCGGCCGCATCGTCAGCTTGAGCACGCTCATCGGTGTCCATCTCGGCGTCAAGGGCGGCCGCTTGAGCGGCGTGCGCCACGGCTACTCCCAGATCGTCAACCCGGTGTACCTGCTGCGGAAGGGCACCATGCCCGCCCGCTTCGCCTTTGACCTCATGGCCCGCAATTTCGCCTCCAATGCCGCCAGGAGCCTCTGGTCGGAGCCCTACGTCGACCGCCGCGGCCGCCTCAAGGGCAACCTGCTGGCCGCGTATCACCTCCTGCGCGGCCGGATAGAGCCCGAGCATGTGCTGAAGCTCTGAAACGAGGCGCCAGCTGGGGACGGTGAGTTCGCCAATACGCGACGGTCAAGCGCCCGCCCGGATCCCCCTCCCCATCATGCCGAAGGCATGTCTTCGACATGACGTGGGGAGGGGCTAGGGGTGGGGGGAACCCCGACCTTCGATGTTCTGGAATCCCCCCACCCTGTCCCTCCCCACAAGGGGGGAGGGGACGGGGCGGCGCGCTTCGTTTCGTCATCGAGGGTCGGCGCAGCGGTGAGCGGCTGACACGAGGCGCTGCCCAGTCCCCACCTGGAACTCCCCTCGCGGGGGTCGGGTGGCCCAAGCCTGGGTGATGGATAAGAGCAGAGGTCCAACCGGCTTCAAAGGGCGGCTCTTGCCTCAACCGGCCCGCACACCAAAAAATGGACGAACGTGCTATCCATCGTGCCCGATGGATCTGCTACCTATGGGCCCGGTTGCGCAACCGGGAGCATCGTGAGGGGGAAGTGCCATGACCGCCGCTCCCAAGCCGCCGGCCGCAAGCGTTGCGAAGCGCCCCCGCATCGGCCTCGCCTTGGGCGGCGGCGGCGCGCGCGGGCTCGCACACCTGCTGATGCTGGAGGCATTCGATGAGATGGGGATCAAGCCGACGCTGATCGTCGGCACCTCCATCGGGGCGATCTTCGGCGCCGTCTATGCCTCGGGGCTCTCGGCCAGGCTGATCCGGGCACATACCGAGGAGGTGCTGCGCCAGCGCCTGGGCTTCGCGCAATACCTGCTCGCGGCCAGGTCCGAGCCGGTCCAGAGGCTCCTCAACATCCTGCCCATCAGGACCTCGCTCCTGAGCCCGACGCTGCTGCTCGACCAGGTGCTCCCCTCCAGGGTCGCGCAGGACTTCGCCGGCCTCGCCATCCCCTTCAAGGCGGTGGCCACCGATTTCTACGCCCAGGAGCAGGTGGTGATCGACACAGGCGACCTGCGCAGCGCCATCGCCGCCAGCATCGCCCTGCCGGCGCTGTTCAGCGGCGTGGAGCGCGAGGGCCGCCTGCTGATGGACGGCGGTCTCGTCAACCCGCTGCCCTTCGACCTGCTGGAAGGCGCCGCCGACATCACCGTCGCCATCGATGTAACGGGCGCCTCCGACGGCCCCGGCAAGCGCATGCAGCCCTCGGCGCTCGGGGCGCTGGTGTCGTCCTCGCAGATCCTGCAGCGCTCGATCGTGCGCGAGAAGCTCAAGGCCGCGCAGCCCGACGTCTACATCGACGTCGATGTGGACAAATTCCACGTGCTGGAGTTCCACCGCTTCAAGGA
>JBAPMW010000277.1:0-1828 GCA_049278815.1 Hyphomicrobiaceae bacterium | reverse complement strand
GCCGAGGAGGAGTGTGTCGGCGGGCTGGAAGGTAAAGGCCGTATAGGCGGCAGCGGCGCGGGTGGTCAGGAGCAGGAGGCGGGAGCCGGAGCGCTGCCGGGCCGCCTCGAAATCGGCAAAGCTGTCGTGACGTGCAATCTCAACGTGTGCCAGGTAGTCGAGGCCGGCCCGGCGCAGCGCCCGGTCGGACATGTCGAAGCCGGCCGGGGCGATCACGTCGACGCCGACGCCCAGGCAGGCGGCCAGGCGCAGAATGGTGCCGGTGTTCTGGGCGATATCGGGCTGGTAGAGGGCTAATCGCATCCTGCCATTGTATAACGGAGCGGGCCCCGGCACGGTGGCAGGACACAACCTCGCCGAGCTAGGCCGCCATTAAACAATCGGGTGTATCCCCTTGCAGCTGCCGCGCTTCAATCCAGCGTGCATCTGGTGGGCCCCATGCATCCAAGGCGAATCGACGAGATCGACGGCCTGCGCGCCGCTGCGATGACGGCCGTGGTCGCCCAGCACTGCGGAATCGCGCCGTTCGGCTGGACCGGTGTCTGGCTGTTCTTCGTGATCTCGGGCTATGTCATCTCGCGTAATTTTCTGCAGCACCGGTACGTTGCGGAGGATCGGCTGCGCGCGTACGGCAATTTCATGCTGCGCCGGTTCTTCCGCATCGTTCCCGTGTACTTCCTATACCTCGCGTTTGGCGCCGTCCTGCTCATCCTTCTCAATCGCAGCGCCGCGCTTCGCGATCTGCCGTTCCTGCTGACGTTCACCCACAACTGGCAGCTGACTTTTGCCTTGATACCAAATCCGGAAGCGTGGTCCGCCTTCGGGCACCTTTGGACCCTGAGCATCGAGGAGCAATTCTACATCGTCTACCCGCTCCTGTTTCTGCTTCTCCCGCGCCGCCTCTACGTGCCCACCCTGCTGGTCCTCATTGCAGCGGGGCCTGTCGTGCGCTTCCTCTACGCTTGGATGCTTGGCAGCGTCAGCGCCGACCGGGAATGGATGGCCTTTGCCGTCTATGCCTCCTCCTTTGCCCATTTCGACGCCTTTCTCGTCGGAGCCGCAATTGCCCGTTTCGAAGGCCGTATTCGCGCGAAACGGGCAGTGCCGGGCATCGCGCTGGCAGCGGCCGCTTTGGCCACCGTTCTGTTCGCGACCTTTTACTGGGCCACCAACCGGGCAGCGGGCGCGACAGGGGTCGAGGCTCTGCGCAACATTTACTCCGGCATATTGTTCGGCAACGGCCGGGAGATATTCGTGTACAACGTGGTCAGCCTGGTCGCTGCCGCTCTCTTGATCCTCGCCATCCTGCAAAAGCCCGTCATGCGCCCGTTGGCGTGGCCGTTCGTCTCCCTGGTCGGAAGGATCTCCTATGGCGGCTATCTCTATCACGCCCTCGTGTTGTGGATGGTCTTCGCACTTCTCTCGCTCGATGGATCCTCGCTGTCGCTCGCCCAACGGGTCGCCCTGTTCGTCTGCGTGTGGTCGCTGACCGTCGCCGTGGCCTATGCCTCGTACCGCTGGTTCGAGAAGCCGATCGTCGATTGGTCGAGAGAGCGCACCGCAACCGCCCGCCCCGCTCTGGCAGCGCACAGCCCGGCAGCGTAGCGCCCCAGGAGGTTGCGCGCCTGGTTCCTTATGCCGGCAACCCGGTCCGTCTGCCTTCAGGGCCTCGCCCAGAACCATGCGGCCGGGACGCCGGCGCTCTCGCGGCCGAGGAGGAGTGTGTCGGCGGGCTGGAAGGCAAAGGCCGTATAGGCGGTAGCGGCGCGGGTGGTCAGGAGCAGGAGGCGGGAGCCGGAGCGCTGCCGGGCCGCCTCGAAATCGGCAA
>JBAPMW010000276.1:0-3054 GCA_049278815.1 Hyphomicrobiaceae bacterium | reverse complement strand
CGAGCTGGAGACTGAGTTCCTCGCCCAAGATGCGGCCAATGCCCGTTTTTTCACGCGGACCACGCCCGAGGCGCGCCCGCGCCTGGACCTGGCGGCCTACGTGGCCGATCGCCTGCAGGCGGCGGGCGTATCGGTGGTGAGGACGGTTGACGGCTGCAGCTTTACCTCGGAGAAAGATTTCTTCAGCTATCGTCGATCGCGGCTGAAAGGGGAGCCCGACTACGGGCGGCAGATCTCCGCCATCGTCTTGACGTAGTGTTGGGTTTTCAAAGGCTTGACATCGCCCGAAGAAATGCTGGAGCGAACGACGCCATCCAGGTGCGAGGGCTTTTATTACCCGCTTTGTCGGGGCCGGGTATTGTCAGGGGAGAGGGAGTCTGCTGGGGTATTCGCCGTAGAATCACCCGCCGCAGGGTTTTGTAAGTCGGCAGCCGGGATTCAGCTGGACTTCAAGAGCAAAGGGGGACGTCACGGTGACGACCACAGACGCTGCTGCGGCGCGGCGCCATGGCATGGCGGTGGCGCTGGCCGTCGCAATTGGTCTTAGTCTCGCAGGGTGCGGCGGGAATTCGTTCTCGCTGTTTGGATCGGCAGGCAACGAAGCTGTCGAGGAGCCCAAGCTGGCTTCGGGGCCGGAGGCGCCCATCGCCAAGGTCGCGATCAACGCCGTCGTCGGGCCTCCCGATGCGCTCGGCCGGCAGCTGCACCAGGAGTTCGCATCCGCGCTCGGGCGCCAGCGCGTTGGCGTGACGGGTGCCAAGGACGGCAGCGCAGAGTTCAACCTCCGTCCCTACATCCTTGTCACCAAGCAGAAGCACGGCACCAAGGTGTCGTACGTGCTGGATGTGACGGAAGCCTCGGGCAAGCGTGTGAACCGCTTCGCCGGCGAGGAGATCGTGGCCGCCAGCACGTCGCAGGACACCTGGGCGGCGATCACGCCGGCAGTCGCCGAGGCCATCGCATCCAAGGCGACCGGCGCGTTCGTGACCTGGCTGCCGAGCGCGAAGAGCTCGGGTCCGCTTGTGTCGGATGCCCCCGTCAGCGGGTCCAAGTCCGCGACGGGACCGTCCAAGAAGGGTGCAGTGGTGGCATCCTCCGCCTCCACGCACACCACCGGCAGCATCACCAAGGGCCTGACGGCGGTCATACCTGCCGTCACCGGCGCCCCCGGCGACGGCAGCACCTCGCTCACCGCCGCCATTCAGCGCGAGTTGCAGTCCAAGGGCATCAACTTGGCCGAGCGGCCGACGAACGTCTCCTACCGGGTCGAGGGCGCGGTGCTGCTGGGCTCTGCGAGTGACGGCAAGCAGGCGATCCAGATCGAGTGGGTGGTGCGCTCTCCCAACGGCAAGAAGCTCGGCACTGTCTCGCAGAAGAACGATATCCCCGAGGGCTCGCTCGACGGCGCTTGGGGCGGCGTGGCCGACCAAGCCGCTGGCGCGGCGGTGAAGGGCATCCTGAAGCTGCTGCCGAACGGGGGGAAAGCCACCAACTGATCGTCGTTGGCGGCGTGCGGCAGGTCGGGCGACCTGCCGCACCGGTCGCCTAGCATGGCCGAAAGTATCGCCCAAGCTTCCGCTCCGGCCGTTTGCAACCTACGGCGCCGCTTGCTAGAACCCGGCGCGAGCTCGAACGGAGTTGCCTGCGCCAATGCCCTTCGATACCCGAGAGGCAAGCCGCAATCGGGGAGCGACGCGCATGAAGCTGGTTGCCGGTAACAGCAACCGCCCCTTGGCCGAGGCCATCTCGGGCATCCTCAAGCTTCCGCTGACCAGGAGCATCGTCCGCCGCTTCGCGGACATGGAGGTGTTCATCGAGGTGCAGGAGAACATGCGCGGCGAGGACGTCTACGTCCTCCAATCCACCTCGTTCCCCGCCAACGACAACCTCATGGAGCTCCTGATCCTGGTCGATGCGCTGAAGCGCTCCATGGCGCGCCGCATCACCGCCGTCATGCCCTACTTCGGCTACGCCCGGCAGGATCGCCGGCCAGGCCCGCGCACTCCCATCTCGGCCAAGCTGGTGGCCAACCTGATCGAGCGCGCCGGGGTGGACCGGGTGATGACGGTGGACCTTCACGCCGGCCAGATCCAGGGCTTCTTCGACATCCCCACCGACAACCTGTTTGCCGCCCCCACCATGATGCGCGACATCCAGGAGCACTACGGCGTCGACAACCTGGTGGTGGTCTCACCCGACGTGGGCGGCGTGGTGCGCGCCCGCGCGCTCGCCAAACGCATCGACGTGCCCATCGCCATCTGCGACAAGCGGCGCGAGCGGCCAGGCGAGTCCGAGGTGATGAACGTCATCGGCGAGGTCGACGGCAAGCGCTGCATCCTGATCGACGACATCGTCGATTCCGGCGGTACGCTGGTGAACGCCGCCAATGCGCTGCTGGCGAAGGGTGCCACCGAGGTCATCGCCTACATCAGCCACGGCGTGCTCTCGGGCGGCGCGGTGGCCAAGATCGGCGCCTCCAACCTCAAGACGCTGGTCATCACGGATACGATCCAGCCCACCGAGACCACCAGGTCCGCCGCCAACATCCGCGTCCTCTCCCTCGCCCCCCTCCTCGCCGACGCCATCGCCCGGACGGCAAGGGAGGAGAGCGTGTCGAGCCTGTTCTATTGAGGAGCGGCGGCCGAAAGTAGCGGCGCCGATGTGGCTCGACCGACCGTCGCGCCTTCCCGACCTACTTCTTCGGCTGCGTCGCACCGAGCTGGAACAGCAGCGACGCGCTGCCGTCGCCGCCGATGAAGGTCTGGGGCAGCACGCCCGGGAGGAGCTTTTGCGCCCGCTCCCAGTCGATCAGCAGCGGGTTGGCCTTGATGATGGCGGACTGGCGCTCCTGGATGTCGAGCTGGGCCTTGCCCTTGATGGCGATGGAGTAAGCCTCGGCGTCAGCCTGCGCCTTGGTGGCGTCGGCTTGGGCCTTGGCGCTGTTGAAGATCTCCTGTGCCTTGAAGTTCTGTTTGCGCAGCTCCTGCTCCTGGGCGTTGGCAGCTTCTCGCGCGACCTGAACAGCCGCGATCTGCTGGGTGTAGGCCTTTGGGA
>JBAPMW010000275.1:0-2209 GCA_049278815.1 Hyphomicrobiaceae bacterium | reverse complement strand
TCACCGGCCGCAGCGACGATCCATACCTGACGAGGATCGGTGTGACCGCTGCGCCGACGCTGCCGATGAAGGCGATCGCCGCGTCGTCGACGTGGGGGATCATCGCCTCGGCGTGCTCGTCGAAGCGCTGGCGCAGGCTCGGCGCCGACGGCACCTTGGCCAGGCCGAGCGCCGTCTTGAAGAATTCGTCCGCGCGCCGGTTCTCGACGGCGTCGAAATCGCTCTTGCCGGTGCACAACAGCCCGACGTAGCTCTTGACGCAATCGGCATGCGCGATGCCGTGCCGCAGCGGGATCCGATCGAGGCTCTTGGCCAGGCCCGTCCGGCCGAGCGCGCGTCCGACCAGCGCCAGACCCGCGTGCGAGGTGATGGTGTCCGTGCTGGACTGCACGATCTCGAAGCTGCGCATCCCTTCACCCGCCGAGTGAGCCGCCCTCGGCAAGCACGCTAGCTGATTCGCGAATCGCGTCAGAGCGTTACGACATCATCCTTGGAATGGAGCCACTGAAGCAGGTCTCATCCACGTGCGAGGTCGGCCACCCTGGCAACGACGGCCGCTCTTCGCGATCGGTGTGTGGTGCGTAGGTTGGGTCGAGCGTCAGCGACGACCCAACACATTGACACGCATATAGCTCTTGACTGCGTTGGGTCTTCCCCGGCCTGCACCGGGGTCGACCCAACGACGTCAACCCAGCCAGGTCGTCTTCAGCCAGTTGGCCGCCGCCGTCGACTCGTTGTGCGTCGTGCCGGGCTTCGGCCAGTTCGGCGGCGCGGTGATGTCGCGGATCGGGATCGTGATGATCGAGGCCGGGTCCCACACCGGGAAGTCGTACTTGGGATCGTTCTTGGTCATCCCGATCACGGTGTCCTTGTAGCCCTGGTGGTTGTCGGGACGGATGTAGACGTAGCCGGCCGGCGCGTTGATCCCCGAGCCCTCGAGCAGGCTGATGATCACGTCGTCCTCGGGCCAGCCGCCGACCAGCCTGTTGGCCTTCTCGACCGCCTGCTTGAGCAGATAGAGCGAGGTGTAGGCGCCGTCCGACTCGAAGCTCGGGTACTCGTTCCAACGCTTGAAATAGCGCTGCACGAACGTGTCGTTGATCGGCCAGCGCCCGTTCCCCGGGAAGGTGAAGAAGTAGTTGGCGTGGCATCCGGCCAGAACGCCCTCGGGATGGTCCTTGCCGATGGCGTGCGGCTGCCCCCCGAAGGCCAGCGTCGTGGCGACCTTCATCTTGTCGAACAGCCCGTAGCGCAGGGCCTGCTTGTAGAACGCGACATAGTCGCCGCCCCAAACGCCGCAGATCAGGACATCGGGCTTGTCGGAGATGAGCTTGGTGATGTGCGACGTGAAGTCGGTGGTCCCGAGCTTCGGCCACGCCTCGGAGACGGAGGTGGCCCCTGGAACGAGCTTTTGGTACGCGAGCATGAAGTGCTCGTGCACGTTGCGGCCGTAGCTGTAGTCGGGCTGGATCGAGGCCACCCGCTTGGCCTGGGGCCAGGCTTTGGCTGCGCCCACAGCAGAGGTGACGCCATCGGCCGACTGGATGTTCGTGACGCGGAACGTGTACTTGGGATTGGGCACCGCCTTGTCGAACAGGAAGTCGGTGCAGCCGTCGTTGAACAGCGTCAGCACCTGAAGCTCCTCGGCAACGGGGCCGAGCGCGGGCGTGTTGCCGCTGGAGATGACGCCGGTGAAGAGATCGATGTTCTCCGAGAGCTTCATGCGGCGCAGCTCGCGCACGTTGGCATCGGTGCCGGCCGCCTCGTCGGCAAAGATCGTCTCGATCTTGCGCTTGCCCAGCAGGCCGCCTTCCGCGTTGATCTCCTCGGCGGCAAGGATATGCCCCTTGCGCCCGGGCTCGCCCAGGAGGTTGGCAGCGCCCGTGAGGAACGTGATGTGGCCGGTCTTGTAGGGCCGGTCGGGGATGCTGCCCTTGAACTTGGGCTGCGCGTGCGCCGGGCGCGGTCCGGCAAAGTAGGTGCCGGACATGGCGCTCGCGGCCACAGCGGCACCCGCGGTGACGCTGAGACTGTTCAGGAACGTCCTGCGATCCATTGGAATTTTCATCGGTCTACCTCTCCTTGGGGACTTTACTTGGCCTGTTGACGGCGGCCCCTTATGCGGGCTTTGGCAGCGAGCCTAGCACTTCGTTCCACCTCAAGCCATCCTCGCCGCGGATTGGGCAGGGGTCCGGGGCCAGGTTAACGC
>JBAPMW010000274.1:0-21063 GCA_049278815.1 Hyphomicrobiaceae bacterium | reverse complement strand
CGGCCAGCAGGCGGCGCGCCTCGGCGAGGTCGGCGGGCGACAGCCGCTCCAACTGGTGCAGCGCCAGCGTCAGGTCGATGGGCCGCTCGGGCGCGTCGCCGACGAGCTGGGCGACCTCCACACCCAGCGCATCGGCAACCTGGCGCAGCACCAGCAGCGAGGCGTTGCCCGCCCCCCGCTCCAGCTCGGCCAGGTAGCGCTCGGACACGCCGGAGGCCTGCGAGAGCACCTTGCGCGACATGCCACGGCGGGCGCGGCCCAGGCGCACACGCTCGCCCACCCGCTTGAGGTAGGCTGTAGGTGCCTCGCCACGGCGCGTCTCGGAGGCGGGGTGGACGGTATTGACGGTATTGCTGGGCATGCGACCCTGTGCAGGGCGGGAGGACTCTCGAATGCAAGATACTACATCGATGCGCTTTGATCCCGCTCGTGTTGCAGTATAGTGCAGATGCGCTCAAAACATGCCTCAACCAGAAGAAGCCCGACAGCCCGCCGTCCAAGGGAGGAACGAGATGAGCTATCCGCGCATCTACAATGCCGCGGCCGACATGGTCGATCGCCATAGCGCCCTCGGCCGCGCCGCCAAGGCCGCATTCATCGATCCCAACGAGACGCTGAGCTACGGGGAGCTCAGGGCGCGCTCCAACCGCATGGCCAATCTGCTTGCCACCTATGGCATTCCGCACGAAGCCCGCGTGGCGCTGCTGCTGCTCGATACGGTGGACTTTCCGGTGGCGTTCTGGGGCGCGATCAAGGCCGGCGTGGTGCCGGTGTGCCTCAACACGCTGCTCACCGCCGAGCAGTACGCCTACATCCTGGCCGACAGCCGCGCCAAGGCGCTGCTCGTCTCCGCGCCGCTGCTGCCTGCGGTGCAACCGATCCTCGGCCAGCTCCCCTTCCTCAAGCACGTGTTCGTCGCCGGCGGCGAGCCCCCGTCGTTCGCGCTGTCCTTCCGCGGCGAGCTCGGCTTCCAGCACACCGAGACGGAGATCGCCGACACCTCCTGCGACGAGACCGCGTTCTGGCTCTACTCGTCGGGCTCCACCGGCATGCCCAAGGGCGTGCGGCACGTGCATTCGAGCCCGATGGAGACGGCGCGGCTCACCGGCCAGCAGTGCCTCGGCATGCGCGAGGACGACCTCGTCTACTCGGCCGCCAAGCTGTTCTTCGCCTACGGCCTCGGCAACGCCATGACATTCCCCCTGTCCGTCGGCGCCACCGCCGTGCTCAGGCCGGAGCGGCCCACGCCGGAATTGGTGTTCGCCACGCTCAAGCAGCATCAGCCCACGTTCTTCTTCGGCGTGCCCACCCTCTACAATACCATGCTGGCCTACCCGCAGGGCACGCCCGAGAACAGCTCGGCGCGCCTGCGCATCTGCGTCTCGGCCGGCGAGGCGCTCCCCGCGGAGGTGGGCAAGGCGTTTCGCGCCAGGTTCGGCGTCGATATCCTCGACGGCGTCGGCTCCACCGAGATGCTGCATCAGTACGTCTGCAACAGCCCCGCGGCGTTGAAATACGGCACCTCGGGGCGGCCGGTGCCGGGCTACGAGATCCGCCTGGTCGATGAGAAGGACCGGGAGGTGCCCGACGGCGAGGTGGGCGAGATGCTGGTCCGCGGCCCGAGCGCGGCCGACGGCTACTGGAACCAGCGCGAGAAGAGCCGCGCCACCTTTGAGGGCGGCTGGACCCGCTCCGGCGACAAGTACATCCGCGACGCGGAGGGGTTCTACACCTACCAGGGGCGCACGGACGACATGTTCAAGGTGTCGGGGATCTGGGTATCGCCGTTCGAGGTGGAGAGCGCCCTCATTGGCCACGACGCCGTCCTGGAGGCCGCCGTAGTGCCCAAGGAGGATTCCGACGGCCTCGTGAAACCCAAGGCGTTCGTCGTCCTGAAGCCCGGCAAGGCTGCCGGCAACGGATTGCCCGAGGAGCTGAAGGAGCACGTCAAGGCCAAGGCCGGCATGTGGAAGTACCCCCGCTGGATCGACTTCGTGGACGGGCTGCCGAAGACCGCGACGGGGAAGATCCAGCGGTTCAAGCTGCGGGAGGGGTAGTAGCGAGCACCGCGGCTCGGCTTGGCCCAAGGTCTTTGCTCGACGCAGCAATAAGCAGCCGGACTTTCAAGTCCTCCGTTTCCCCACGGCCTTGTCAAAGGCCTCGCGCGTCGAGCCTGTGGAGACCTCGCCTCCGCCGGCTTCGAGTTCCGCCATTGCGGCAACTGTTTCACCCCGCGCGTTGATGCGCGATCTGATTTTCGGCAAGGTTGTGCGTTGGGCCATGCGCAGATCGTATTGGCTCTGCAGGTTGACCCACATTTCCGCGCTCGTGCCGAGGCACAGGCTCAGCCGCAGCGCTGTATCGGGGTGATCGCGCGGTTGCCCTTGATGATGCCGGCCACGCAGCTGGCCGGCACATCGATCTCGCGCGCCAGCTGATTCTGGCTGATGCCCAGCGGACGCAGGAACTCCTCCTGCAGGACCTCGCGGGAGGGATAGGGACCATCGACGCTAGCCGGGGGGTGGATAGGGATCGTTTCCGTACGTCCACTCCGTTCTGAATTTGTTATCACGTCCTTGCACAAGGACTTGCGCATCAAGGCCCTGCTGACCTGCTCGGTGCGCAGCGTCCACCGCCGCGTGGATAGCCTCCCTCTGACTTCCGTACTCGTAGTGTTGGCCGTTCAACTTCACTTTCCACCGGTTTTGGTGGAGCACCACGAAGTATTGAGCGCGTTCCATCCATCAGCTCCCATGTCAGTCGCATCACATGGGTTTGCTCGAACATAGGTGGAACATATAGGACACCTAAATGGAACGCAAGTGCCTCGGCGTTTGTCTAAGCGGCCGGGCCGATTTGCAATTTCGGGCGGTCAGGCTTAGAGGCAGCGCATGTCACACGCGCCCATCCATATCGTCGGCGGCGGGCTTGCCGGCAGCGAGGCGGCTTGGCAGAGCGCGCGTCTCGGCGTGCCCGCGGTACTGCATGAGATGCGGCCCCGGCGCCAGACCGAGGCCCACAAGACGGCGGGCCTCGCCGAGCTTGTCTGCTCCAACAGCTTCCGCTCCGACGACGCCGCCACCAACGCCGTCGGCCTGCTGCACGAGGAGATGCGCCGCGCCGGCTCCCTCATCATGGCGGCCGGCGACCGCCACAAACTGCCGGCCGGCGGCGCGCTGGCGGTGGACCGCGACGGCTTCTCGGACGAGGTGACACGGCAACTGGAGGCAGACCCACTGGTGACGATCGAGCGCGGCGAGGTGGCCGGCCTGCCGCCGGCCGAGTGGGACAGCGTGATCATCGCCACCGGCCCGCTCACATCACCCGCGCTCTCAGCAGCCATCGGCCGGCTCACCGGCGAAGCTGAGCTCGCCTTCTTCGACGCCATCGCCCCCATCGTGCACCTGGAATCGATCGACGAGAGCGTCACCTGGCGGCAGTCGCGCTACGACAAGGCGGGGCCGGGCGGCAGCGGCGCCGACTACATCAACTGCCCCATGAGCCGGGCCGAGTACGAAGCCTTCGTCGAGGCGCTGCTGGCGGCGGAGAAGACCTCGTTCAAGGAATGGGAGGCCTCGACGCCCTATTTCGACGGCTGCCTCCCCATCGAGGTGATGGCCGAGCGCGGGCGCGAGACGCTGCGCTTCGGCCCCATGAAGCCGGTGGGCCTCACCAACCCGCACAGGCCCGGCGAGCGCCCCTACGCCGTGGTGCAGCTGCGCCAGGACAATGCGCTGGGGACCTTGTGGAACATGGTCGGGTTCCAGACGAAGCTGAAGCACGCCGAGCAGGTGCGGGTCCTCCGCACCATCCCGGGCCTCGCCAACGCCGAGTTCGCGCGGCTCGGCGGCCTGCACCGCAACACCTTCCTCAACGCACCCAGGCTGCTCGACGGCGAATTGCGGCTCAGGGCGGAGCCGCGGCTGCGCTTCGCCGGCCAGATCACCGGCTGCGAGGGTTACGTTGAAAGCGCCGCCATCGGCCTGCTGGCCGGCCGCGCCGCCGCGGCCGAGCGCCTGGGCCAAGCGTGGGTGCCGCCGCCGCCTACGACTGCCTTCGGCGCGCTCCTCGGCCACATCACCGGCGGCCACCTCTCGGTGGAAGGGGAGGGTGGCACCCGCTCGTTCCAGCCCCAGTCTTTTCAACCCATGAACGTCAACTTCGGCCTGTTCCCGCTCATCGAGGAGCCCACCCGCGACGCCGCCGGCAACCGCATCAAGGGCAAGGAGCGCGGGGTGGCCAGGAAGCGGGCGCTGAGTGCACGGGCGCTCGCCGATCTCGACCGGTGGCTTGCTCGGACGCGTCAAGCCTCACAAGCCGGCAGCGATCATCGCGCTCGCGCGCAAGGAGCGGTGCGCACACTGGCAGCCGAAGGGTGAGGGAGCTATGGGCCTGATCCTTTGCGTCTATGAGGGTCGTGAGAGTGGCGACGATCTGGATGGCTTCCAGGTTGGCAGCTATGGTGACTTCGGAGCATGGCGCGACTTCGTCGCCGCGATGCTCGAAAGCGGGGAATGGGGCAGCAGGTTTCCGACGCTGATGATGCACTCCGATTGCGATGGAGAGTGGTCACCGGAGGCCTGCGTCGCGCTCAAACAGGAATTGCAGACGATCCGAAGCGAGATGGACAGGCTGCCCGTTGTTCCGTTCAGCGCCAGCTGGCAGCAGCAAGTCGCAGACGAGTTTGGGCTCGTTCCGCACAGCGCCCTCGATTGCTTCATCAACGTCGATGGCGAGAACCTCGTCGACGCCATCATGCGTCTGGCCGATCTGGCAATGCGGTTGGGAAGACCAATCTCCTTTCAGTAACCAGAGTGAAGGGGTAGGCCCGTACGGGCCTGCCCCATCGGGAGCACGTCCATGTCCCTCTTCTCTCTCGCCGGCCGCGTTGCCCTTGTCACCGGGGGCAACGGCGGCATCGGCCTTGGCATGGCGCGCGGCCTGGCCGGGGCGGGTGCGGCCATCGCCATCGCCGGTCGCAACACCGCCAAGTCGGAAGCGGCAGCGGCGGAGCTGGCGAAGCTGGGCGCCAGGACGGCGGTGGTGTCCGGCGATGTGACCGACGAGGCCCAGTGTCGCAGGCTGGTGGAGGAGACGGTGGCGCGCTTGGGATCCCTCGACATCCTCGTCAACAACGCCGGCATTAATATTCGCAAGCCGGCGCAGGAGCTTGAGCTGGCGGAGTGGAAGGCGGTCATCGACACCAACCTCACCAGCGCCTTCGTGTGCTCGCAGGCGGTCTACCCCGTCATGAAGGCGGCCGGCGGCGGCAAGATCGTCAACATCGGCTCGATGCTGTCGATCTTCGGTGCCGGCTTCGCCCCGGCCTACGGCGCCTCCAAGGGCGGCATCGTGCAGCTCACCAAGGCGCTGGCCTCCGGCTGGGCCAAGGACAACATCCAGGTCAATGCCGTGCTGCCCGGCTGGATCGACACGGATCTCACCCGCGCCGCGCGCCAGGAGGTAAAGGGCCTCAACGCCCTGGTGCTGATGCGCACCCCCGCCGGCCGCTGGGGCGAGCCGGGCGATCTCTCCGGCATCGCCGTGTTCCTGGCCAGCCGCGCCTCGGACTTCATCACGGGGGCGGCGATTCCGGTGGATGGGGGGTATTCGGTACAGGTATAGCCGACACCGGCGCCAGCTCCGCCGCCGCCAGCTTGTCCGGGTGCGGCAGCCTCTGCTCCTCGCGCCACTTGACGCCGGCACGCAACGGCAGGATGAGGTGGATTGACTGGCGGCAGATCGGACGTTGCAGGCGATGCGACAAGCGCCACGCAAAAACACGCGACGCGCGGCCGCCCTGGGCGGCGACACGCGCCATGCGGCGCTGACCATCCGCGTCGACTTCGGGGCGTTCGGCTTCCTTGGTCCCGGCAAGATCGCCCTCATGGAGCTGATCTCCAAGCATGGCTCCATTTCCGCGGCGGGCAAGGAGCTGGGCATGTCGTATCGGCGCGCATGGCTGCTCGTTGACGAGATCAACCACATCTTCCGCGAGCCGCTGGTGGAGACCCAGATGGGCGGGTCCGGCGGCGGCGGGGCCCGGCTGACCCCGCTCGGCCGCGACGTGGTCGGGCGCTACCGTGCCATCGAGGGCGCTGCAGCCACCGCCACCGCGGCCGACATGCGCGCGCTCAGGGCAGCGTTGCCGGAGCGGCCGCTCGGCCACATGCCCGGCGGGGAGTAGCATCGCCGGCGCTCACGCGTCGCTGGTCCCGGTGTCGGCACCGGACGGAGCGCCGACGGGCCCGCCGAGACTGTGACGGTCGAAAGACACGCCCTTGACGACGGCGAGGATGGGCAGCCCCGGCGCAAGGCCGAGCTGGTCCGCCGAATAGCGCGTGAGCCGGGCGATCAGGGCCTCGCCGTTGCAGTCGATCCGCACCTCGACGATCGGCGTGTCGCGCGCCCCGATGCCGGCCACGACGCCGGGCAGGACGTTGAGCGCACTGATGTCGACGGGCGGGACCTTTGCCAGAATGACGTCGCGGGCGCGAACCTGAAGCCTGAGCCGGGCGCCGACGGGGGCGGCGATCCTGTGCATCCGCCACAGGCCCGCGCGCGAGGACAGCTCGGTGAGCCCTGCCGCGTCGTCGTGGCGCTCCACCGTGGCCTCGATCACGGCGCCGGCATCGGCACGGTCGGTCAGGCCGGAAAGGTCGAGGCGTTGCATGATCTCCAAGGTCGGCCCGACCGCGGCAACCCTGCCGTCGGCGATCAGCACGATCGTGGTTGCGAGCCTGGCGACCTCGGATACCGAGTGGCTCACGTAGACGATCGGGATTTTGCTGCCGTCGCGCAGGCGCTCGATGTAGGGCAGGATCTCGCCTTTGCGGTCCTCATCGAGGGAGGCGAGCGGCTCGTCCATGAGGAGCAGGCGGGGATCGGCGAGCAGCGCGCGGCCGATGGCAACGCGCTGCTTCTCGCCACCCGACAGCCGGCCGGGATGCCGGTTGATCACGGCGCCGATGCCCAGCAGGTGCACCACGCGCTCGAATTCCTCGCGCGACTTGCCCGCCCCCGCGAACCAGCGGCCGTAGAGCAGGTTCTGGCGCACCGTGAGGTGGGGGAACAGGCGCCCCTCCTGGAACACGTAGCCGACCCGCCGCCGGTGCCGCGGGACGAAGACGGCGCGCCCGGTATCGTTCAGCACGGTTCCGTCGATCGCGATATGCGCCCGGTCGGGGCGGATGAGCCCGGCGATGACGTTGATGACCGACGTCTTGCCCGAGCCGGACCGCCCGAACAGCGCGGTGAGACCGCCGGCCGCCTCGAATTTCACGTCGACGAGGAACCTGCCGAGCCGATGCTCGATTGCGACGGCCAGAGTCATTCGAGAGTCATTTCGGGGTCATTCGAGGTCGAGCCGGCGGTTGGCATAGCGCGCCATCAGCTCTGAGGCGAGCAGCGCCAGCAGGGCGATGGCGATCGAGACCAGGGTCAGGCGGAGGGCGCCCACGTCGCCGCCCGGCACCTGCGTGAAGGTGTAGATGGCCGACGGCAGCGTCTGGGTTTCGCCGGGGATGTTGGACACGAACGTGATGGTGGCGCCGAACTCGCCCATGGCCTTGGCAAAGCACAGGATCATGCCGGCGATGATACCCGGAACGATCAGGGGCAGCGTCACGGTGAGAAAAACCCAGGCGCGATTTGCACCCAGCGTCCCGGCCGCCTCCTCCAGTCGCTTGTCGACCGCCTCGATGGACAGTCGGATGGCCCGCACCAGCAGCGGGAAGCCCATGATCGCGCAAGCAAGGGCAGCGCCGGTCCAGCGGAACGAGAATACGATGCCGAAATTCTCGGCGAGGAACGCGCCGACCGGTCCGCGCCGGCCGAACAGGATCAACAGGAGGTAGCCGGTGACGACGGGCGGCAGCACCAGCGGCAGCAGCACCAACCCGTCGAGCAGGGCATGGCCCCAGAAGCGCCCGCGCGCCAGCGCCATGGCAATGGCGATGCCAAAGGGCAGGCTCGCCAGGGTGGCGACCGTCGCCACCCTGAGGCTCAGCATCACGGCTGTCCATTCCTCGGGGCTGAGGGTCAGCCAGTCCATGGGGCGACCCTCGCGAGCCCCAGCGGGGTGGAGTGTATCACGGCGTCATTTCAGCACCGTGAACCCTTGCGCCTCGAACAACGGCTTTGCCCTGGCCGACTTGATGTAGGCCAGGAAGGCCGCGGCATCCGTGCCCGCGCTCCTGGTGAGCGCGATCGGATAGATGATGGGCGGGTGCGTGTCCTGCGGGAACGTGCCGATGATCGTCACGCCCTTATCGGAGGCGGCGTCCGTCTGGTAGACGATGCCCGCTGGCGCCTCGTCGCGCGAGACCAGCAACAGGGCGGCGCGCACGTTCTCCGCCTGCGCCAGCTTGGCCGACACGCTCGCCCAGACCCCCAGCTTCTCCAGCGATGCCTTGCCGTACCTGCCGGCGGGAACTGCCTCGACGTTGGCCATGGCGAGGCGTCCGTCGCCGATCGCCTTGGCGAGGTCGAAGCCCGGCTTGATGTCGACGGCCTTGGCCTTGTCCTTGGGCGCGATCAGCACGATGCGGTTGCCGAGCAGGTTGGAGCGCGTCGCCTTCCTGATCAGGTCTTTTTTCTCCACGTAGTCCATCCAGCGGATGTCGGCGGAGATGAACAGCTGCGCCGGGGCGCCCTGCTCGATCTGCCTGGCCAGCGCCGAGGTTGCCGCGTAGGAGATCCTGGCCGACTTGCCCGTCTCCTTCTGCCACTGTGCGTGGACCGCATCGAGCGCGTTCTTGAGGCTGGCGGCCGCGAACACCACCAGGTTGCCGCCCTGGGCCTGGGCCGGCGTCGGGTGCGTCACGCCCCAGGCAAGCGCCGCGGCGGCGGCCAGCGCCAGCATCCGCCCGATAATTTTTCGTCGGCGTAGACGCATTGCCCTCCTCCTGCGTGCACGGCATCTACGGATACATGCACACTTCGACGCTATATTCTACAGAATATCGCGCAGGCGATCGACCAAGACGATTGAACCGGGCGTCATTCACCACCCCAGGATTGCAGGCTTGGTTGTCTAGTCTAACGCCTTGATTTTGCTGTTGCGCGTCTTTGACGCGGGCCTTGGTGCGGCGGGCAGCCCTGTGTGCTCGTCTGATCGAGATGCCTCAGTGAATATCGCGTGAGACCCGCCACATCGGTCCTGCGCAGCCCGCCGCCGGCCGGCAGGCACCCGAACCATCGCGGGAGGGCACGAACTGCGGGGGGACGTGCGGCACTGGCTCGCACAGCGGACAGCCGGTGCGCAGGCATCGGCCGGTGGCGTCTCAGCGTGACTTGTCAGGCAGCCGCCAGCGTGCGCTCGACAAAGGCCGGATCGGCGGCGATCAACTTGAGGAGGGCTTGGGCCGCCTGATCCGGCTCGCTGCGGCGCTGTTCCCAATCGCGGATAGTGCCCACGGGAATGCGGAACCGCTCGGCGAACTCCGCCTGGGAAAGCCCGAACTCGATGCGCAGGCGCTTGACCGGGGTGGGGCGCCGCATGCGTGCGAGTTGGGCATCCGTCAGCGGTTGGGCGTCCGGGTCGGCCAATGCCGCTTTGCGGATGTCCTCATCGGTCATGCGATCGACCCTGGTCCAGTCGATGGCTTTCGCCTTAGCGTTTCGCTTCATGGTACCTGCGACTTTCGCGTGGCTCCGCCAGTCGGGCAGAGATACGCGGGTGGCCCCTTTCCTCAGGGTGTACGTGACGACGAGCAGCCGGCCGTCGACCATGCCGACGATGTTGGACCGTTCCTCGCCGTAGTCCTCGCGGTCATCGATCTCGTCGAGATAGAACGGATCATCGAATACGCGGGTTGCCGCATCGAAGGAGACCTCATGCTCTCGGAGGTTCCTGGCGGCTTTGTCCTGGTCCCACGCGAACTTCGGCATGGCCGATAGTATACGGGGTGACCGTAGGCGTCAACACACACATTCGGGCACACACATCCGGGCAAAAGTCGCGGCCGCCATCCAATCTGCCGATCACGGCGCGAGTTGGCCGGCGGCTCTCAGCGTTGCAGTGCCACGCGAACAGCAAGGGGTGCGGGACGATTCGGCGACCTGACGGTCAGCTGGCCGCCCTCTGCGTGGGCCGTTCCTGGCGCGACTCATACGAGCCCGTCATGGCCTGCGCCCAATTCCGCTGCCACATCTCCGCAGCCTGCATCCAGAGCATGAATGGGGTTACCAGGGTCAGATCCTGGAGCCGCATCATGTCCGCCCCCGAATCCTTGAGTGCCGATCCGGAGGGCACCGGCATCTGGAACCGGAACGCCTCAGGGAGAGACGGGGGGCTGGCGGAGGATTTGAGCTGCTTCTCCCAGGCATCCATGACTTGACTGATCATCTGCGTCTGGATCTTGGAGGTCTTCAACAGGTACTCCCGCGTCACTGTGGTGACATGATCCGGCCAGCCCAGGGCGCGCTGGGAGCCGGCCACGAGGTCGAGAGTCTTCGTCAGATGGCGTTCGTTGACGGCGACGACCTCGTTGCGCCACTTTTCCAGGGCTTCGAATGCGCTCGTTACCGCTTCGCGAGCGTCGGTGTTATGCAACGTCAAAGTTTGTATGTCCGATACGGGCGTCATGACTCTCTCCCTTGCAGATCGTCGTGGGATGCGTGTGGACTCCCCAAGCGATTTTGCGCCGTCCCCGATCTGCCTTCTCGGCATGCCACAAGCAGCGAGAACCGGTGCGATAGTTCCAACAGACGTGCTCGCCTCGACCAATCGGTAGAACCCCCCATTGGTCGCTGGAAAAATCCGGGGCGTTGCGTCTGAGATTGCGAGGCCGGCGGCAGACACGCCGTCCAACGGCTTGGCCTTAAGCTTGTCGCCAGCGATGGGACAACCTTGCGAGGCCGAGCGGGCCTCCGAGCCGGAGCGCCAGGGCGGAGGTGAACGGGCGCATGGCGAGCGCTGCGACTTGAACTGCTGCCGTCGGCAAAAGGGAGAGATGGCCGGTTCAGAACGATCCGAACGCCGACCCCAGCACGAGGACGGCCAGCAGGCCCAGAAGCGCGCCGGCGATGCCGACGATCGCCATGTCGAGGTAGCTGTCGCGATGCGTCAGTCCGCAGACCGCGAGGAGGCTGACCACGGCACCGTTGTGAGGCAGGCTGTCGAGCGAGCCGGCGGCGAGCGCGGCGACGCGGTGAAGCAGGGCCGGATTGATGCCTGCCTCGGCGGCAAGGCGCATGTAGGTCTCGCCAAGCGCGTCGAGCGCGATCGTCATGCCGCCGGAGGCCGATCCGGTCAGGGCCGCAAGGACATTGGTTGCGACCGCCAGCGATGCCAGCGGACCGCCTCCGATCGACAGCACCCAATCGCGCACCACGGCGAAGGCAGGCAGCGCAGCCACGACGGCGCCGAAGCCGACAAGGCTCGCGACGCTGAAAGCCGGCAGCACCGAGGCATTGGCGCCGGCGTCCATGCTCCCACGCAAGGCCGGCAGACGCGACCGGTTGACGACGACGACGGTCGCAACGGCGGCCGCGAGCGCCACGGCGACCGACCAGGCGCCGCCGACCGCCGACAAGGACGTGGCACCCCATTTCTCCTCTGCAAGGAACGACAGATCGAGACGCGGCAGGACGACGATCGACATGAGGAGATTGACGCCGACGACGACCATCAGCGGCAGCACAGCCCAGACGATGGGCGGATAGGTCTCGCTGCGGCGCCCGTGATGCATCTCGGCGGGGTCGAACTCGCGCGCGGCCGTGGCGCGCTCGCGCACGAGCTCATCGTCTGCCGCCGCGTCGACTGCCGTCTGCTCATCGGCGCCATAGCCCTCGCCCGACCTGCGGGCCGCCGACTCGGCGCGCTGCAGCCACCACATGCCGAAGGCAAGCATGACGATCGAAGCGATGATTCCAAGGCCCGGCGCTGCGAACGGCGTGGTGCCGAAGAACGGCATGGGATGGCGTTCTGAATCGCCGGCGTTCCCGGCAAGGCCGACATGGTAAAGGTCGATGTCCCAAGGACGATGGCCGCCGGCATGAGACGGCGGGGGATATCGGCAGCTTGAAACAGGGAATGGGCCATCGGCGCCAGCACGAAGAACGCGACGAACAGGCTGACCCCGCCGTAGGTGATCATGGCGCCGGCCAGGACCACCGCCAGCATGGCCCGCTGCGGGCCCAGTCGCTCGGTCATGAAGCGGGCAATCGCCTGCACGGAGCCGCTGTCGTCCATGAGCTTTCCGAACAGCGCCCCAAGCAGGAACAATGGAAAGAACTGAGCCAGGAAGCCCGCGGCACCAGCCATGAACGTCTGGGTCCAGTGCGCAAGCAGGGGCTCGCGTGCGGCAGCGGCGGCAACGAGGGCTGCCATGGGTGCGAGCAGGAGCACGCTCCAGCCGCGAAAGGCGAACCAGATCAGCAGTCCGAGGGCTACGAGGATACCGAGGAGACCCACCCGTCAGCACTCGGCGAGCAGGACGTCGATATCGGCGGTGGAGCGCTGGCCGAGGTCGCCCGCATGGGCGTCAAGGAAGGCGCCGGCCGCTTTTCGCCCCTCGGCGCGCAACAAGCAAAGGAAGGCCCGCTCGCCGTTGAGCTTGGAGGAGTAGCCGAGCCCGGACATCATGTCGGTCATGATCCGGTGCGTGCGCATGACCGCCCATCGCGCGCCCTCGCCAGACCCGGGATCGGCGATCTGGCGCATCAGCGCGATCATGCGCAGCTCCTTCATCAGGGTGGCGTTGAAGGAGACCTCGTTCAGCCTGTTGAGGATCTCGGCAGCAGACCGCGGCGTGCCGGGCCGCTCGCGCGGATTGATCTGCACGAGTATCGTATCCTGCGCGTCGCTCTCGCGCACGAGGGGCGTAATGGTGGGATTGCCGGCGAAGCCCCCGTCCCAGTAAGGCTCGCCGTCGATCTCGACGGCCTGGAACATCGTCGGCAGGCAGGCCGAAGCCAGCAGGACCTCGGCCGTCAGCTCCGCGTTGCGGAAGATGCGGCCGCGGCCGGTACGCACGTTGGTCGCCGTGATGAAGAGCTTGATGGGCGACTGCACCAGCCGCTTGAAGTCGATGCTCGCCTCGAGAATACCGGTCAGCGGGTTATACCCGCCTGGATTGAGGTCGTAGGGCGAGAACACCCGCGACATGAGGTCGAGCGCGAGGTAGACCGGGGAGGTGTCGAGCGTCCACCGCCCGAGCAGGCGATCGAGCGGCGTGCGCTGCAGCGGGCTGAACGCCGCGGCTGACACTACCAGCTCCCAGTACGCGTCGAGGGCGGCACGCGCGCCCGATGCACCGCCCGTGACCCAACCGTCGGCGAGCACGGCGGCGTTCATGGCACCGGCCGAGGTGCCGGAGATGGCGTCGATCTTGAGCCACGGCTCCTCGAGGAGGCGATCGAGGACGCCCCAGGTAAAGGCGCCGTGGGACCCGCCTCCCTGCAGGGCGAGATCGATCAGCATGGGCTTTCATTGCCAGCGCCGAGCAGGCGGAGGGCCGCGCTCACCGCGCCCCGGCACGCTGAGAGTACGATGTCTTTGGACTTCTCGCCCGCAGCTGGTCCGATCAGACATTGCTCATGGCCCGGCCAATCGCTCGCCTTCGGTGGGTGGAGAGAGTGAAGGATGTGCCAATCAGGCGCACGTACAGAACCTTGCGGCCATGCGCCGGACGGCGGAGCTCGTCGTTGTTGGAGGCGTCACCTTACGGAGCGGCCAGTCGCGGTCATATTGGGCTGAACCCTGAAGCGAGGCCAGGGACAAGCCTGAGCGGGCCATTCGCGCGCGAGGAGATGGAGCCCAGGAAGCGGACAAACCCGATGCACACCCGACGACGCGACATCGCACCGGACTCTTCCCCTCCTCCTCTCGGGCATCACCCCGATACCGCCGCTCCGTGAACTCCGACAGGGTGGCTGACGCGTTGCACTTCTCGAACGCACGATCCCGCGGAGGGCCCATGGCACATACGGACGCAGCGCCTGCAGGTGCGTGGCGGGCGAGCTGGTGGCAGAGCGCTCTTCTGGGGGTGACTCTCATCATTGCCGGAATTCTCGTGCTGCGGGATGCCACGGCTGCGACGGTGGTGAGCGCAATCGTGTTCGGTCTCGCCCTCCTCTGCGCCGGATTTGCCGAGATCGTGCAGGCGTTCGGGTCTCCGCACTGGAGCGGCGTCGTCTGGAGGCTGCTCGTCGGCGTGCTCTATGCGGTCGGCGGCGGCGCCCTTGTTGCCGATCCTCTGGCGGCATCCTCCGTCCTGACGCTGGCGTTCGCGGCGGCCCTGATCGCCTCGGGTGCCGTGCGCCTGTTCCTGGCTGTGAAGCACTGGGAGCGGCTGGGCTGGTTGCTGTTCGCCTCGGGCATCGTCGGCATTCTCGGAGGGCTCGTGATCCTTCTCAAATGGCCGCTCAGCGGTTTGTGGGTGCTCGGCCTGGCCGTCGGCACCGATCTCGTTCTGCACGGCATCTGGTGGGTCGCGTCCACCTGGACCACGCGAGGGGAGCAGCAGCCCGAGTGAGGCGCCAGCCGGCAAGAACGGAGGATGGCATGGACGGCTACATGGAGTATCTGAGCTCGCCTTGGTACCTTGTGCTTCTGGCGCTTCTCCTCTTCCTTTGGGTGTTTCCGCTGTGGCGCATCATCGGAAAGGCGGGGTACCCGCCATTCCTCTCCCTGTTCGCCATTTTCCCGGCGGTTGGAGTGCTCCTGCTCTGGTGGCTGGCGTTCGCGCAGTGGCCAAGCAGCAGGCGCGACGCTCCGGTCCCGGCACGAACAAGACCTCCTGGTGAGCCACCCGCTGAGTCCGGCGCGCCACGTCGACTTGTGCGGTAAGGCCTGCAGCTCACGGGCGACGAACGATCCCGGGGCGACGACTATGCCGCAGAAGGTGAGGCTCGCGACCGCCTGAGAGGCCGCTTTTGCAGGCCTTTTCGCCCCAACCTTACGGGCTGTTGCTTCCCGCGAGGCGATGCAAGTCACGCGCTTGCCCCGTCGCGTACGTTTCCGCTGGCAAGGAACGCCGCAATTGCTGCTATAAGCACTGGGAAGCGCGCAAATACACCCAAGTGTGCCTGAAGAAGCTGGCGCAGCTCGAATCCCCGAAATAGGCGGACGTTGGTCTTGAAAGTCGGAACAGCGCGCAATGGCGCTTCCTCTCCACGCGACTGGTTGCCGGTTCTGAACCGCTATCGTGCGCCGAGCCACATGCGCAGCGCCATCGAGCTGCTCGTCACGGCGGTGCCGTTCGTTCTGCTCTGGATCGCTGCATGGGCGTGCCTGCGCTGGAGCTACTGGCTCAGCCTCGCAGTCGCAGTGCCGGCTGCCGGCTTCCTGGTGCGGCTCTTCATGATCCAGCACGATTGCGGCCACGGCGCTTTTTTCCGCCAGCGGCTGGCCAACGACTGGACCGGCCGCATCATCGGCGTGCTGACGCTGACGCCCTACGATCATTGGCGGCGCAGCCACGCGGTGCATCACGCCGGCTCGGGTAACCTCGATCGTCGCGGCATCGGCGACATCGCCACGCTTACGGTCGGCGAGTATCTCGCGACCTCGCGATTGCGGCGCCTTGCCTATCGTCTCTACCGCAATCCGCTGGTGTTGTTCGGCCTGGGGCCGGCCTACCTCTTTCTCGTGCAGCACAGGTACCCTGCCGGCGGGGCGCTCGGGCGCTGGCGCTCCTGGGTGAGCCCGATGGCAACCAACGCTGGGATCGCCGTGCTCCTCGCTGCCGCCATGTGGCTTGTCGGCGTGCGGCCTTTCCTGCTCGTGCACCTGCCGATCGTGCTGCTCGCCGCGTCAGTCGGAGTCTGGCTGTTCTACGTCCAGCACCAGTTCGAGGAGACATTCTGGGCCAAGGCCGGCACCTGGACCCTGCCCGAAGCGGCGCTGCATGGCAGCTCGCACTATGACCTGCCGCTCGTCTTGCGCTGGTTCACCGCCAATATCGGCGTCCACCATGTGCACCACATGTGCAGCCGCATACCCTACTATCGGCTGGCGGGCGTCCTGCGCGACCATCCCGAGCTCAAGGACGTGGGACGGATAACGCTGCCGCAGAGCATTCGCTGCGTCCGCTTCGCGCTGTGGGATGAAGAGCGCGGGAGAATGCTCTCATTTCGCCAGCTGCGTGCCCTGCAGCGCTCCGCTACCTTGCAACGGGACGGTTGCAGAGACTGATGCACCGCAGCTCTTAGGCAGCTTTCGGGCTTTTCCTTGTATTTGTCTCCGACACGGCCCATATTTCATCGACCGGTGCGGTCCGTGAGGGGCCGCGCTCACTTTTTGGTTAGACGCTGGCCGTCGCCGGTCGAGCCCTTTCCCGATCCTGAGTTGTCTGGGCCGAGCGTGGGCCCATTCATGACCGGCCCAGTCACGCATAACGGGAAGGCGTCTCGTCATGAGACTCACGGGAACAGTCAAGTTCTTCAACAGCGCCAAAGGATTCGGCTTCATCACCCCCGAGAACGGTGCCAAGGACGTGTTCGTCCACGTGACGGCCGTCGAGCGAGCCGGGCTGTCGATGCTCAACGAGGGCGACAGAGTCACCTTTACGCTCGAGGACGACAGAAAGGGCCGCGGCAAGCAGGCCGCGGATCTTCAGAAAGCCTAGCTGAAGCCCTTCGCGAGCGGGCACTGCGATGCGCCGTCGGGGATCGTCCCCAACGGCGCGGTTGGTTTTGGCAGCAAGACCTGCGAGGTCACCCAAATCACTGCGATGTCCCGAGACATGAAGGCGCTGCGCGGCACCAAGCGCGTCTGCCACGCCTGCGCAGCGCGCTTCTACGACCTGTCGCGGGAGCCGATCGTCTGTCCGTCGTGCGGGGTGCACTACGTGCCCAACGCTCCGCCTGTGGCCGCCGAAGCCGGCGCGCGCTCGGCACGGTTTACGGACAAGACCGGCTGGCGTGGCCGGAGCTTGAAGCACCCTGAGCCTGATGTTGCACCGGAGGAGGTGGCATCCACCGAGGAAGCTCTCATTCCCACCGCTAACGAGGATGTCGTGCTCGACGAAGAGCAGGACGAAGCCGATATCCCCGGCTTGCTCGGCCATCACGAGGCGGACCCGAAAGAGGGCTAGGGAGCTTCGATGGGCAAGCGAATCTACATCTACCGCAGCGGTGCTACGAGTCATTGTGCGCTCACAGGAGCCAAGGACGAACCGCGCCTGCCTCCCGCGGCTGCACCTGACCGCTGGCATTTCTGGATGCAGATCGGCCCTCTACAGCCGGAGCACAGGGGATACGGGTTTAACCTATGGGCCGCCGTGAAGGAAATTACCACCAACGGCTATCATCTCTTCACGGGGTCCCAGACGTTGCTTCGCAAGCACCCACTCGCGCGATCGAAGGCGGTCGCGCAGGAAGGGCAAACCGATGCTTGAGTCATCCCGTACCGCCTACCTGTTCCAGTGCGAGGGCGAGGACCTTTACGCCGTGTCGCACGACAAAACCGGCGCCAACATCCCTCGGTCACCATGTACGCTGGGCTGGCGCCTGTGCGAGACTTTCGAGCTTGGCCGGCGGCTGGCCGTGCCGGCACCGGTAATGCCCGAGCCCATTCTCAAGGGTATCGCCGACGTAGGATACTATGTCTGGCGCGGTTGGAGCGACGGCCCGCGTCCGGAACGATAGCGCTTCGCTGCCCAAATGAACGGCAGGCATGCCCCGCACGAATCTCCGACGTGGCGCATCCGTTGGAGAGGCCACCGTGCAAGCAGCAAGAGATGCCGACCGGAGAGAGCCTGCGAGTCGCGACAGAGCTGTTGAGAGCGGCGCCAATGCCGAGCTTGAACTGCGGAGGATCACAGTGTCGACGCCGACTTCTCGCGAGCGCGCAAAGGTCGTGACGACTGGCGTCCAGTCGGCTAGGATGGATCCAGTGCGCCATCCGGCGCCTGACGCAACAGCCCATCGCTTGCGGCATAGCGATTGGCCCCGGCCCTAACTGCATGTTGCGTTCCTGGGTGCGTTTCGGGGCTTGAGACATCGCGATCGGATCGCGGCTATCAACTGGTGTTGGCAACCGTAATTGGATCAGATGCCTTCGGCTCGGCGAGCGCGCGTTGCCACGTGCCAAGGACAGAGAGTGGATCATTCCACATTTTCCGGCAGCAGGCTTCTCGAGATTGACGGTGACGAGCGCCGGTCGACCGGCCGAAGCAGTGCTCCGGAGGCTGCAACCGCGCTGACCACGGTGCCAGCTGGGCGGCTCGGAACGCCCACCGAGGATGGCTGATATGGCTGCCTTCGACTACGACGCGGAGGCGGAGCTGTTCCCGGGCGCCGCACGACCTTACCGCGGAGGCCAGCCCGTCGGCTACAGACGGTTTGCCAGCGCTGCCGAGGCGCTGCGTTTTGCCATGGAGGAGTTGTCGCCCGGGTCGCTCGCCGGCGCTGCGCTTGAAGTCGGCGATGAGCGGTTCGACAGTCACGGCATGCGGGAGCTGTACGAGGCCTCCGACTATCCGTTGGCTCGGCGCGAGCGGAAGGATCGGAACGCCGCGACAACGCGGCAGGCCTCGCAAGAAGACGGCTCAGCGCCAGGCTCGGAAGGTGCGCGGCAAGGGCGCGCAAGCAAGGATCGAGACTGATCACTGGCAGTTTGCGGTTGGCGAAGCGGCGAGCCCCCGGGTTGGCTGCGCTCCCCCAAGCCGAAGGAGGTTTGCAATGGCGCGTAGCGAGCAAAGAGGCAATCGCGAGAAGAGGAAGCCCAAGGCGGACAAGCCCAAGCCCGCGGCGCAAACATCTCCGTTTGAGCGTGGTCGGGGCATGGGCGGCCCCAAGCGTGCGCTCAAGAAGAAGGGCCGCTGACGCTCCGATCGACAAATCACACGAGGTACCAATGGCGCAGCACAAGTTCAAAGTTGGCCAGTTCGTCGACTACAGACCCGGACGGTTGGGCGGCTCGCTCCTGGCGAGCAGCAGATACAAGGTCCTGCGTCTCCTTCCAGCAGAGGGCACCGACCTTCTCTATCGCATAAAGTCCGCCGACGAGACGTTCGAGCGCGTCGCCAAGGAGCGCGAGCTTGCCTACCGCAATGAGTGAAGGCCGCGGGGTGTCCCCTTGCGCCGAGCACTTGGGCCGGCTCGCCTCAAGAGCCAAGTCTGCCTCACCAACGATAGCATCACGCCAGGGGGTTCCGTGCTGACGCGCAATTCCGCATCCGACTTCGTGCCGCCCGAGCCTTTCAAGCCGGGTTCGAGCACCTCGCCCAACAGGCCGCCTTCAGCCGGCTCGCCATCGCGCGATGCTGGCAAATCGGTCATCAGCAACGACCTCAGGATCATCGGCCAGAGCCTCAGGATCATCAGCCGGGGCACGCTCCAGGTGGATGGCGAGGTCGAGGGTGACGTGGGCGGTGCCGAGATCATCATCGGCGAGGAGGGCAGGGTCACCGGCACGGTCGCCGCCGAGCGGGTGATCGTGCGCGGGCGGATTTCCGGGACTATTCGGGCCATGACGGTGGCGCTGCAGTCCACGGCGCGCGTGGAGGGCGACATCCACCACATGTCGCTCGCGATCGAGCAGGGTGCCGAGTTCGACGGGCGCTGCCGGCGGCCAGTCGATGCCTCGGAGCTCCAGCTCGATCTGGACGCCAACGGCTAGCTAAGCAACGTTTCTTGACGACGCCAACAGATGGCTGGCCGGTTGTCCTGGGGACCGGCAGACATCTTGAGCGAGCACTTGCCCATTTGTGTACTGGGTTCCCCGCCTGCGCGGGGATGACGGCTGTGGTGAGCTCAAGCGCAACCACGCCGCAAGCTCGCTCCCGCCCGGCAGGCGTTGGGCTGTCCGGCGAGCTCTGCTTAGATGCGACGCTCGACTCGGCGGGCCGCGCAAGCCGATCCCGCCCCTATGCCGAGACCGCACCGCATCTGCCACAGTAGATCGGTGCAATGCGCTCGCTCCACTCGCTTATTGCACCCTACGCCTCTAACCCCGGCTCAACCCCTTCATCGCCAGCTCCGACAGATACTCCGCCCAGCGCTTGTCGCGCTCGTCGTGGAGCGTCTGCAGGTAGGGCCAGGTGTAGAGCCCCGTATCGTGGCCGTCGTCGAAGACGATGCGGACGGCGTAGTTGCCGACGGGGCGCAGGTCCTTGATCTTGACGTTGCGCTTCCAGCCCACCGTCACGCGCTGCTCGGGCGAATGGCCCTGCACCTCGGCGGAAGGGCTCATGACCCGCAGCAGCTCGGCCGTGAGCGTGAACGGCTCGCCGCCCTCGAAGCGCACGCTGAGCTCAGCTCCGCCAGCCGCGATCGCCAGCTCCGGCGGTGCCATGCGCGTGCCGGCCTCGCCTTGCAGCGCAGCCCAGGTGTTGGCGGCGATGTCGCGGAACACGCGCGCGTGCGGGCCGTCCGGATCCGTGGCCACGATCGGCCGGCCCTCGTCGGAGCGTATGCGGATCTCCATGTCGAGCGGCACGCCGCCGAGGAAGGGAAGGCCGAGCTTCTCCGCCTCGCGCCGGGCGCCGCCGTGGCCGAAGATATCGGTGCGCTCGCCGCACTTGGGGCAGATGAAGGTGCTCATGTTCTCGACGATGCCGAGCACCGGCACATCCACCCTGCGGAACATGTTGAGGCCCTTGCGGGCGTCGAGCAGGGCGAGGTCCTGTGGCGTGCAGACGATCACCGCGCCCGAGAGGGACACCTGCTGGGCCATGCTGAGCTGCAGGTCGCCCGTGCCCGGCGGCAGGTCGATGATGAGCGCGTCGAGCTCGCTCCAGGCCACGTCGCGCAGCATCTGGGTAAAGGCGGAGACCACCATCGGGCCGCGCAGGATGAGCGGCGTGTCCTCCTCCACCAGGAAGCCCATGGACATGGCCTCCAGGCCGTAGGCGCGCATGGGCCGCAGCCGGTTGGGGCCGGCCATCTCCGGCTTGCCGGTGAGCCCCAGCAGGCGCGGCTGCGAGGGGCCGTAAATGTCGGCGTCGAGGATGCCGGCCTTGAGGCCGTTGGCCTGTAGCGCCAGCGCCAAGTTCACCGCCACGGTGGACTTGCCGACGCCACCCTTGCCGGAGGCGACCGCGATCATGTGCCTGATGCCGGGGATCTGGAGGGTCTGCCGCCCCGCGCCGGTCGCCGCGCCCGGAGGTGGCC
>JBAPMW010000273.1:0-2152 GCA_049278815.1 Hyphomicrobiaceae bacterium | reverse complement strand
GTCCTGCTCGGCTTCACCGCCGTGTTTCTGATCGTGGCCCTCAGCATCGGGCTCCTCATCTCGACAGTCGCGCGCACGCAGTTCCTGGCAAGCCAGATCGCCATGCTGGTGGCGTTCCTGCCGGGCGTCTACTTCTCGGGCTTCCTGTTCGAGATCGCCAGCATGCCGGCGCCGCTCCGCGCCTTCGCCACTGTCGTGCCCGCCCGCTACTACGTGCAGGGCCTCCAGACCATCTTCCTCGCCGGCGATATCGCCGCCGTGCTGGTGCCGTGCACGGCGATTCTCCTGCTCATGAGCGCGGTCCTCCTTGCACTCACCGCGCTCAACACGCGCCAGCGGCTGGATTAGGGGGAGACGGCATCGTGGGAGCGCGTGAAGTCGGGCGTCGGGGGCGGGGGTCAGACCCCGCGGGTCTGACCCCATACGCCGACATCGGTTGTGCCCTGGGGTCAGACCCGCAGGATCTGACCCCTCGCTACGCGGAGCCCCGCTAGAATGTGGACCCGCCTCGGCGCCCTCATCGTCAAGGAGCTGCTCGCGGCCTTCCGCGACCCACGCGCCCGCCTGGCGCTGGTCATGCCGCCGCTGATCCAGCTGCTCCTGTTCGCCTATGCCGCCACCCTGGAGGTGAGCAACGTGCCGATCGGCGTGCTCAACCAGGACTGGGGCCTCGCCTCGGAGCAGCTCGTCAGCCGCTTCGAGCGCGCTTCCGCCTTCTCCGAGATCCGCCGCTATGCCAGCCTCGCCGAGGTCAAGGCCGCCATAGATCGGCAGGAGGTGATGATCGTCGTCCACATCGGCCAGGACTTCTCGCGCAAGCTCGCAGCCGGCGAGCCGGCCACGGTGCAGCTGCTGCTCGACGGCCGCAAGTCCAACAGCGCCCAGATCGTCAACGGCTACGTCGGCACCATCATGCGCCAGTTCAGCGCCGACTACGCCCAAGGCAAGGCGGCGGTGAGCGAGATCGTGAACCGCTCCTGGTACAACCCCAACCGCGACTACCGCACCGCCATGGTGCCGACGCTGATCGGCATTCTGAGCATGACCATGGTGCTGATGATCGTCGGCATGTCGGTGGCGCGCGAGCGCGAGCTTGGCACCTTCGAGCAGCTGCTGGTCTCGCCGCTGCAGCCCCTGGAGATCGTGATCGGCAAGGCGGTGCCGGGGCTGATCGTGGGCCTCGCCCAGGGTGTGGTCATCGCGCTGATCGTGATCTACGGGTTCGGCATTCCCATGGCCGGGTCGCCGCTCGCGCTGTTTGCGGGCCTCCTCGTGTTCCTGCTGGCGGTGATCGGCGTGGCGCTGTTCATCTCCTCGCTGGTGGCCAACCAGCAGCAGGCGATGATGGGCATCATGGTATTCATGATGCCGGCCATGCTGCTGTCGGGCTTCGCCTCGCCGGTGCAGAACATGCCGTGGTGGCTGCAGCCCGTCGCCATGATCAACCCGCTCACCCATTTCATGGTGATCATGCGCGGCGTGTTCCTGCGCGATATGCCGCTCTGGCTCGTGGCCCAACGCATCTGGCCGATGGTCCTGATCGCCGCCGTCACCCTCTCCGCCGCCGCCTGGCTGTTCCGGCGCCGGGTGCAGTAAAGCCCACCTCCACCTCAAACTGGATGTCGCATGGGCTAGGCTGCCGCTGTTGCGGACAGGGGGGGACGGACATGTGGCCGTTGACGTGGGGCCGATCGCCATTCGGCTATGCTGCCTTGGCCCTTGCGCTGCTGGCGGTGGCGCCGGCGGCGTCCGCTGAGAAGCGCGTGGCTCTGGTGATCGGCAACGGCAACTACGCCAAGGTCGGCAAGCTGCCCAACCCGGTGCGCGACGCGGCCGCCATCGAGGCGCTGCTGCGGACCGCGGGCTTCGATGCCGTCGAGGTCAAGCGCGATCTCGGCCGGGGCGCGATGCGCCGCGCCCTGCGCGACTTCTCCGACTGGGTGCGCGACGCCGATATCGCCGTGGTGTTCTATGCCGGCACGGCATCGAGGTGAACGGGGCCAACTACCTGATCCCGGTCGATGCCGTGCTGGAGCGCGACATCGACGTCGAGGACGAGACCGTCCCGCTGGAGCGGCTCTTCCAGATTCTGGAGCCTGCCAGGCGCTTGCGGCTCATCGTCCTCGATGCCTGCCGCGACAACCCGTTCGCC
>JBAPMW010000272.1:0-2343 GCA_049278815.1 Hyphomicrobiaceae bacterium | reverse complement strand
AGGGGGGCGCTGCGGCTCTGCCTTCCCCTCGCTATCCACGTCGAGCGCTCTGCAATGGAAGCGCTTTCGCAGATTGGTCCTGGCACGATCCACATCAAGGGGAAGATGCTCTAAGGTCGACCGACGGGGACCTGGGCGAGAGGAGAGGCCGATGGCGGAAGCAGCCGTGCATGTGCAGCGGGATGAGCACGCCGCGGGGCTTGTGGCGGTGGTCACCGTGGACAATCGGCGGCGGCTCAACTGCCTCTCCACTCCGCTCATTCTCGATCTCGCCGCAGCGTTCGCCGGCCTTGCGAGGGAGGAGCGGCTGCGGGCGGTGGTGCTGACGGGCGCGGGCGACCGCGCCTTCATCGGCGGAGCGGACCTGAACGAGCTGGCCTCCCTCACCCCCGAGACGGCGCGGCTGTTCATCACCCGCCTGCACCAGGCCTGCGAGGCCATCCGCGACTGCCCGGTGCCGGTGATCGGCCGCGTCGGCGGGTTCTGCCTGGGCGCGGGCCTGGAGCTGGCCGCCAGCTGCGACGTCCGCGTCGCCGTCGAGGCGGCGCAATTCGGCATGCCCGAGGTGCAGATGGGGATTCCCTCGGTGATCGAAGCGGCCCTGCTGCCGGGCCTGATCGGCTGGGGCAGGACGCGCGAGATGCTGCTGACCGGGGCGCTGTATTCCGCTGCCGAGGCTCTGGCCATGGGCCTGGTGCAGAGGGTGGCGCCGGCGGCGGGCCTCGATGCCGCGGTGGAGACCGCAATCGCCGCCATCTGCCGCGCGCAGCCGGCGGCAGTCCGCGCGCAGAAGGCGCTCATGAGCCGCTGGCAGCGCGTCTCCGTGGACGAAGGCATCCTGGCCGGCATCGACGCCCTCTCCGACGCCTACAGGACAGACGAGCCCAAGGCGGCCATTGCGGCGTTCTTCGCGGACAGGAAGGGACGCGGCTGAGCGCGAGCCGCGCCCCGTGCAGCACCCCATCGCGGCGCGTCCAGCGGTGGATCGATACCCGGTACGCCCCCGCCTGCACGCCTCGAACAGCGCCAGATTGGGGCAGAACGCGGAACGCCGGCCGGTTTGATCGTCCCGAGCGTGAGCTTTCGACCGCCCTGCGCGGCGTTGACCGGCATCAATGAGGCGGGAGCGCCGTTGGCCGATGCTGCATCGTCATGGCAGCTATCGAGGCCCGAAGCCAATGTCCTATAAGACGATCCTGGTCTACCTGAGCGACACGCGGCGTGCTGAGGCCACCCTGGAGCCGGCCGTCCAGCTGGCGGGCCGGAGCAACGCCCACCTCATCGGGTTGCACGTCTACGCCGGCGTGCCCGCTCCACCCGTTCCTCTGCCTTACGGATTGGACGTGGTGAGGGCCGTGGCCGCAGCCCAGCAGAAGGAGACCGAGGAGATCGCGGGCATCTTCTCGCGCATGACCGCTGGCCGGCCGTTTGCGGCCGAGTGGCGCGCCGAGAAAGGCCCGCACGTGGATCCGACCGCCGTCGTGATAGACCACACCCGCACCGCCGACCTGATCGTCGCCGGGCAGACCGATCCGGACTGGGAGGCGTCTCCCCTCGTCGACGTCGCCGAGCACCTCGCATTGGGCAGCGGGCGGCCGGTGCTGGTGGTGCCGTACGTGGGCCGCTACCCCGAGATCGGCCGCAACGTTGTCATCGCCTGGAAGGCGGGGCGGGAATCGGCACGCGCCGTCTTCGATGCGCTGCCGATCCTCAAGCAGGCGGAGCAGGTCCAGATTCTGGAGATCGACGAGCGCGGTCCCCGCCGCAACGGCGCCCCGGTCGACAGCACGATCGCGGTTGCGCTGGCGCGCCACGGCATCAAGCCGACCGTGCGCACCTCGATCGCAGGCGACATCAGCGTCGGCGACGAGATCCTCTCCCGACTAGCCGATATGGGCGCCGATCTTCTGGTCATGGGCGCCTACGGCCACTCCCGCATGCGCGAGCTGGTGTTCGGCGGCGTCACCCGCCACATCGCCAAGCACATGACGGTGCCCACCCTCTTCTCCCACTGAGGCGCATTTGATGCGCGTCAAAGACGCAAGCGTAGGCGACGTCGACTGTCACCTGGTGCAGCGAGACTGTTGCAGCTCAAGGATGCAGATATCAACCACTGGAGGCAGAAATGAAGGGCAGGCATTGGTCGGCGCTCGCTGGTGCGGCCGCGATCATGACGGTCATCGCCGGTGTGGCGATGGCCCAGGGACCGGGAGGGATGGAGGGCCGCGGCTGGTGGGGCGAGGCTCGGGGAAGTTGGTGGGGTGGACCGTGGCGCCACGGACCTGCCGCGATGATCGACCGCGTCGAAAGGCGGCTCGCGTTCGTCAAGGCGGAGTTGAAGAT
>JBAPMW010000271.1:0-3124 GCA_049278815.1 Hyphomicrobiaceae bacterium | reverse complement strand
CACCCCTAGCCCCTCCCCGCAAGGGGGAGGGGAACTCTGTCGGCGTCTGCGACGAGGTCTCGGCTCCGCCCACCGTTTCGTCATCGAGGGTCGGCGCAGCCAATTGACGGCTGACACCATAGCGCTCGCTCGAAAGGGGGCAGCCTGCAGGTGCACACGCTCGGGACAGCCCAACGAGAATAGTGATATTGACGGGGTTGCCATGGTGTCAGACCCGGAGGGTCTGACACCTCCAAGACGGAGTGCACACGCGATGCCGCAAGTCCAAGCCCTGCTGTTCGACGTGTTCGGCACCGTCGTGGACTGGCGCGGCAGCATCATCGCCGAGCTGACGCGCTTCGGCGCCGACAAGGGGCTGGCCGCCGACTGGGCGGCCTTCACCGACGACTGGCGCGGGCTCTACCAGCCGGCCATGGAGGAGGTGCGCTCGGGCCGGAGGCCTTGGACCTACCTCGACGCTCTGCATCGCGAGAGCCTCGACAAGCTGCTCGATAAATACGCGATCGCGGGCCTGAGCGAGCCGGAGAAGGACCACGTCAACCGCGTCTGGCACCGGCTGAAGCCCTGGCCCGACGTGGTCGCGGGCCTCACCCGCCTCAAGGCGCGCTACATCATCGGCACGCTGTCGAACGGCAACGTCGGGCTGCTCACGCGCATGGCCAAGCACGCCGGGCTGCCGTGGGACGTGATCCTCGGGGCCGAGACCGCGCGCGCCTACAAGCCGCTGCCGCAGGCCTATCTGGCCAATGCCGCCCTGCTCAACCTGGAGCCGGCGCAAGTGATGCTGGTGGCAGCCCACAACGGCGACCTCGCCGCCGCTTCCGCCGCGGGCCTCAGCACCGCCTTCGTACCCCGCCCGCAGGAGCACGGCCCGCACCAGCAGGGCGACCTCAAGGCCGAACGGGCTTGGGACGTGGTGGCGGCCAGCTTCGTCGAGTTGGCCGATACGATGGAGATCGGCAACTGATGCGCTCGGTCGGCCCGGGCGGCTCTTCCTGCCTTGTCGCTTGACAGGTGACTATATAGTCACCTATGGTCTGGTCGTGACGGATGACGATCTCGTATTCAAGGCACTCGCTGATCCAACGCGTCGCGTTCTCCTGGATCTCCTCTTTCAGCGCGACGGCCGCACGCTGAAGGAGCTGGAGTCCGGGCTGGCGATGACGCGCTTTGGTGTCATGAAGCACCTGCGTGTCCTTGAGGATGCCGGTCTTGTCGTCACGCGCCGGTCCGGCCGGGAGAAGCTGCACTTCCTCAACCCGGTGCCGATCCGAACGATTCACGACCGGTGGATCGACAAATACAGGGAACGGGAGGTCTCGGCGCTGCTGGCGCTGAAGACCGACCTGGAGCAGAAGGACAAACCATCGTGAGCGACAAAACCGCGACAGCGCAGGTCTACCGGATCGTCATCAAGGCGACCCCCCAGGCGATCTGGGACGCCATCACCAAGCCCGAATGGACAGAACGCTATGCCTATAGCGGCCGTGTCGAATACGACCTGAAGGCCGGCGGCCGCTATTGCCACAGGGCGAGCCCCGAGATGAAGGCAATGGGCTTGCCCGATGTAATCATCGTCGGCGAGGTCATCGAGAGCGATCCGCCGCGCAAGCTCGTGCAGACTTGGCACCCGCTCTTCAATGAGGCGACCACCGCGGAGACGCCAACGCGCCTCACCTATGAGATTGCTGAGAGCAGCAAGGCGGGGGTATGCACGGTGACGCTTACCCACGAGGTCGAGGGCGCGCCGCTCGTTGCCGGCATGATCCAGGGCCGAGGCGACCCGGCGCAGGGCGGCGGCGGCTGGCCGTGGATGCTCAGCGATCTCAAGTCGCTGCTGGAAACCGGCGAGCGCATGCCGACGTAGCGCGAGCGTAGGGCGGATTAGCCTCTAAACCGGGGCCGCCCCGGAATGCGGGGGCAGGAAAGACACGAGAATCCGGATCGTTGATTCTACACGGTATTTTCGTGTCTTTCTTGAGAGGGCGATAGCCCGTAATCCGCCATTTTCGGGCAAGGATCGGCGATTGGTTGTACAAAGATGGCGGGTTACGCGCTTCGCGCTAACCCGCCCTACGGAGGAGTGCACCCATGGCGAGGACCGTCGCAGTTATAACCGGCGGCGCGAGCGGAATCGGCGAGGCGACGGCGCGGCGGCTCGCGGCCGACGGCTGCAGCGTCGCGATTCTCGATCTCAACACAGCGGCCGGTGAGGCGGTTGCCGGCTCCATCGGGCAGGGCGCGCGCTTCTACGCCTGCGACGTGGCCGACGCGAAGGCCGTCGAGGCGGTGGCGACCAGGATCGAGGCCGATCTCGGCCCCGCCGGCCTCCTCGTCACCTGTGCCGGCCTGATCCCCGCGCCTGAGTCCATCATGGAGATGGACATGGCCGCACACGACCGCATGTGGCAGGTGAACTACAACGGCACCCTGCACTGCGCCCGCGCGTTCGCACGCCAGATGATCCCGAGGCGTGCGGGCGCCATCGTCACCATCGGCTCCATCAACAGCCGCATGGCCCTGCCGATCCCGGCCTACAACATGGGCAAGGCCGCCATCGAGCGCCTCACGCAGCTGCTCGCCTGCGAGCTCGGCCGCCACGGCATCCGCGTCAACAGCGTCGGACCCACCTACGTGATGACGCCGCCGCTGCGAGCGAAGGTGGCCTCGGGCGAGCGCGACATGGGCAAGATCATGGCCGTGCACGCCCTGCCGTACCTGCCCGAGCCTGCTGATATCGCCAACGCCATCGCCTTCCTCTGCTCGGACCAGGCCAAAGCCATCACGGGAATCCTGCTGCCGGTGGACGCCGGCTGGCTGGCGGCGGTGAGCTACCGCACCTATGCAGGGGGAGTGCCGTGGAAGGAGTAGTGGGCAGCCGATCGTGCCGGCCGCGGTCTGCCCGGCGGTCGGTGCAACGCCCCTGCGCGCCCATGCGGTCTGCGCGCCCCTAATATCCCACCGTAAACCGCTGCCGTATGTGGCGCGGCTGCTCGATCTCGTCCGCCAGCGCGATGGCGTAGTCCTCGAAGGAGACGGTGGATCCCTTGTCGCCCACGATGAGCTCGTCCTTGCCCAGGCGGAACCTGCCCGTGCGCTCGCCCGCAACGAACAGCGCCGAGGG